>JAJTHY010000057.1 GCA_021298045.1 Candidatus Jidaibacter sp. | reverse complement strand
AGGCGTCGTCAAAAAATGGTTAATTAGCATAATGAGTGTCATTGCAGGACCACTACCCTTTTTGTCATCCTCGCGTAGGCGGGGATCCAGGCTACACAACCAGAATTTATAGATTCCCGCCTGCGCGGGAATGACTATGAGTAGATGGAGCGCCACATTCACAGCGAAGATTTTAGCGGTTTTTGCTTTAAATTACAAGGTATTCATTGAAGCTTTTATCCATGTTCGTGTTGTAACGCCGTTGCTTCTGAATTTTAATGCGGTCGCCCTGTGTTAATTTATTTTCCGGAAGTGGTATTGCATTGCCATATCAAAATTGCTGTGGTAAATTCTTCTAGCTAAATTATTTTATGATCCATGACACAAACATCAGAAGCAGAAAAATTACACACAAACGCCCAAGAATATGGGGCTGATTCAATAAAAGTTTTAAAGGGTTTAGAGGGTGTTCAAAAGCGCCCCGAGATGTACATAGGTAATACAGCAGATGGTACCGGCTTGCATCACATGGTGTATGAAGTTGTTGATAACGCTGTGGACGAAGCACTTGCCGGGCATTGCAAAAATATCTATATTTCTATAAACCCTGATGGCTCAGTAACTGTGAGAGATGATGGCAGGGGGATCCCTACCGATATCCATAAAGAGGAAGGTGTCTCTGCTGCTGAAGTTATCATGACTCAGCTGCACGCTGGCGGTAAGTTTGATAATAACTCCTATAAAGTTTCTGGTGGGTTGCATGGTGTTGGTGTTTCCGTAGTAAATGCCCTTTCAGATTGGCTGGAGCTTAGAATTTGGCGCGGTGGCAAAAAATACGAATTACGCTTTGAAGATGGCATTAAAGCCTATGATCTGCGCGAAGTTGGTAGCTCTGAAGGCAAAACTGGTTCCCAAATTACATTCTACCCCTCTAGTAAATATTTTGCAGTCACAGAGTTTAGCTTTGCAACACTTGAACACCGCATGCGTGAGTTAGCATTCTTAAATTCTGGCATACACATAATACTTGAGGACCTTCGTGAAAATCCAAAACTAGAAGCAGATCTCATATATACCGGTGGTATTGAGGCATTTGTTAAAGAACTAGATAAAATAAAGACTCCGCTTCATCCTACTATCATAATACAAGGCGATGCTGGGGAAGTTATGGTGGACATGGCAATGCAGTGGAATGACAGCTACCATGAAAACTCTTTATGCTTTACCAACAACATTCGCCAACGTGATGGTGGCACACACTTAGCTGGATTCCGTGCGGCTTTAACCAGATGTATAAATAACTACGCCAATGAAAGCGGTGCATTTAAAAAGGAAAAAGTTAGCCTTTCTCCAGAAGATATGCGTGAAGGTCTTACTTCTGTACTCTCTGTTAAAGTACCAGACCCTAAATTTGCATCCCAAACCAAAGACAAACTCGTGAATAATGAAGTGAGAGCCGCAGTTGAACAAGTGGTGAGCGAGCTGTTTTCCAAATGGCTAGAAACCCATCCACACGAAGCGAAAATTATAATCGGTAAAATATTAGATGCAGCATTTGCCCGTGAAGCCGCACGCAAGGCAAGGGATTTATCTCGCAAAAAAGGTGGCTTAGACATTTCCACATTGCCAGGCAAACTTGCCAATTGCCAATCTAAAGACCCTACAGAGTGCGAGCTATTCCTGGTAGAGGGGGAATCTGCAGGTGGGCCAGCTAAGCAGGGGCGTGATCGTAGGATACAAGCAATATTGCCGCTCAAAGGTAAAATACTGAATGTGGAACGCGCTAGGTTTGACAAAATGCTTGGATCAGCTGAAATAGGCACGATAATAACCGCTCTTGGCACTAGCATTGGGCCAGATGAGTTTAATCTTGCGAAATTAAGATATCACAAAATCATTATCATGACCGATGCGGATGTTGATGGCGCGCATATTAGAACTCTATTGCTTACCTTCTTCTACCGCCACATGCCTGAAGTTATTAAGGCAGGAAACCTTTACATAGCCCAACCGCCACTTTACAAAGTGAAAAGAGGGCAAGTTGAGCTTTATATCAAGAATGAAAGAGAGTTGCAAGATTATCTAATTAACTCTGCAGTTGAGAATACGGTTGTTACCTCAGGTGGCGAACAGCGCGCAGGGAGCGATTTATTAGAGCTTTTAAAAACTCTTAACGAATATTATGCTACACTACTTGCAGCTGCTAAGTCCGTTTCTGTTAGAATGCTAGAAGCAGTTATCATTGCTGGCTTTTATAACAAAGAAGCAAACATAGACCAAGTTGTGAGTAAGCTACAAACTTATTTAAGTGCTATGGAAACCGCTCACCAAGCATCTTGGCAGGTTAAATTTGATAATGGCGATCTTTCGATGACACGCAACGAACGTGGTGTGAATGAAGAAACTATAGTAAATAAACACACCATTTCTGATCATGAAGCCTCTAAAATTGAGGCATTAATTTCATCAGTGCGCCACATATTTGAGCACCCAGTGGAAATATCCCGCAAAGAGAAAAAAGTGATTTGTAGAACTCCATCTGAATTCATGGAGAATTTCTTTGAGGCAGCTAAAACTGGTCTTTTATTGCAAAGGTTTAAAGGACTTGGTGAGATGAATGCAGACCAATTATGGGATACCACATTAAACCCTGAAACCAGAGTACTACTTCAAGTTCGCGTGGAAGATTTCGATGCAGCCGAAGAAGTGTTTACCGTGCTTATGGGAGATGTGGTGGAGCCAAGAAGGGCTTTCATTCAAGATAATGCTTTGAAGGTTGAAAATTTAGACGCTTAAAGCTATGCAGGGTTAGCGCTTGCACTTACTGCATCAGTGGCAGGAGAATTATTGAAGTTTATTCAAAGGGCAATTTATTATAGCTAATTCAACTACAAAAAAGGCACGGTTTTTGCTTTAATTGTCATTCCGCACGCAGTTCAGGAATCTTAAGATCCCAAGCAATAGCGAGGATAACTAAGAGGTGGAGATTTGTTGTATTTTTCATAGCCATTTTATAAGGGTTTAGCTATATAACCCGAGTTACGGATAAGGCACTGTCAAAAAATGTCTAAGCATCTGAAATATAATGAGTCCTTCCGTCAAAACTCTGCAATTATCTCGGGAGCTGAGTAATCATAAAATATATAAGCAGCGCCACCCGGGAAAGAGCTTTAGCGATTGCTTATAGGTTTTCATCCCGCAACAAATGCGGAATGACAAGGATAGCTGGATCACCTATGTTTTTCATAATTTATAAAAATTTTCCATGATGCAATCTCCGCTACCTAAACCTGCATAATCTCTTTAACTTTTTCTTCTACTGCATGGTCAATTTTTTTCACGAAGTCATCGGTGATTTTTTGCACTTCATCAGCAAGACGCTTATGCTCATCTTCAGAGATCTCTTTATCTTTTTCCATCTTCTTAAAATGGTCATTGCCATCTCTACGAATGTTACGAATGGAAACTTTTCCATTTTCTGCATATTCATGAGCTTTTTTAGCAAGATCCTTGCGGCGCTCTTCTGATAAATCTGGTAATGGAATGCGAATAGATTGCCCTTCAGAAATTGGGTTCAACCCTAAGCCAGACTCCATTATAGCTTTAACAGTTGCATTAACCAAAGATGCATCCCAAACCTGCAGAGTTATCATCCTAGGCTCTGGAACATTTACTGAACCAACTTGGCTTATTGGCATTGGGCTTCCATAAGCCTCAACTTTAATAGGGTCTAATAAAGAGGCAGACGCCCTACCCGTACGTAAACCATTTAACGAATGCTTAAGTGAACTTAACGCACCTTCCATTCTTTTAGTCATTTCTACGATATAATCATTTGTCATATAATCACTCTACTAAAGTATAATTTCCTTGTCCTTTTAAAACTTTTGCAAGCTCACCCTGATGGTGAATAGCGAAAATTAGTATAGGGATTTTGTTTTCTCTTGCAAGGCTGATTGCTGCAGCATCCATAACTTTTAAATCGCGAGATAAAACATCTGTATAAGTCAACCGCTCATACTTAGTAGCAGTTGCATCCTTCTTAGGATCCGCTGTATAAATACCGTCAACCTGGGTACCTTTGAAGATTGCATCGCAGCTCATCTCAGCGGCGCGAAGTGCAGCGTTTGTATCTGTGGTTACATATGGCATACCAGTTCCAGCAGCAAAAATTACTACCCTACCTTTTTCCATGTGCCTAATTGCTTTCCTGCGTATATAAGGCTCACACACAGTCATCATCGGAATAGCGGACTGCACGCGGGTGGTAATTCCAACACTCTCTAAAACACTTTGTAAAGCAAGGGCATTCATAACTGTGGCGAGCATTCCCATGTGGTCTCCACTAACACGCTCTATGCCAATTTGCGCAATTGCAGCTCCGCGGCAAATATTACCACCACCCACTACTATGCAAATCTCTACGCCTAAATCTTTTGCTTGCTTAATATCATTTGCAATAACATGCAGGGCTTTGGTATCGTATCCAAATGGCTGATCACCACTTAATGATTCGCCAGAAAGCTTTAAGAGGACTCTCTTATACTTTACATTATCATGCATACTCATAACCGTGATAGGGATTTAACATCCTTATATCTCTATAGCACGCTTATGGCAAGGAAAATCAGCCGCCTAAAGAGAAGGTCCCAGGGCGACCGCATTAAAAATTTTCATATCGTATCTGAATTATGAATAAGGCTTCGTCAAAAAATGGTTAATTAGCATAATGAGTGTCATTGCAGGACCACTACCCTTTTTGTCATCCTCGCGTAGGCGGGGATCCAGGCTACACAACCAGAATTTATGGATTCCCGCCTGTGCGGGAATGACTACGAGTAGATGGAGCGCCACATTCACAGCGAAGATTTTAGAGGTTTTTGCTTTAAATTACAAGGTATTAATTGAAGCTTTTATCCATGTTCGTGTTGTAATGCCGTTGCTTCTGAATTTTAATGCGGTCGCCCTGGAGAAGGTCCGTCGCTATTATTTCTAGCCTCCAAAATAGCACCAGGCGTTATAGGTTTTTGCGTAGGTTTTTGCGTAGGTTTAAGAGCCTTTCTTCCTTCTTTCAAAAGCTTAGAAGTTATAGGTTTCTCTGGTTGTTTTTCAACTTTCACCTCAACAATTTGTTCCTGGCTTCGCTCTTTCGCAACCCCTTCAAGCTTCAAACCGATTCTTTTTGCAAATGCTTCTTCACTATGAAATGCTACAACTTTTTCCTGCATGAATGAAGGGGTGAACATATTATTAGCCCGCTTCCAGCTTAAACCATGTTTCAACACCTTCCAAACATCACCCATAAAGGAGAGGCGGGGTGTCAATTTTTCACACACTTGCGCTTTTTTCAGATTGTCGTCATAAGCTGATGCAATTTTTTCTGGTTCTGTCTCCCGCTCGGTCGCAGCCTTATAGCAACGCAACTTCATTAAGCGGTCAGCCAAGTCATCATCCTTTTCTAAGCCTAATTCCGCTTTGGTTAGAGCATTTGCATTATGCAGATATGCAACTCGTTTGTTATATTGATAATACATTGCGGTGGTATTGCTATAGCCTGTAATCATCATGAACATACTGGCCATAACTGAGTATGGCGAAAGGGTTGCAACCGCAAGCCCGGTGGTAATTGCCATATTAGCAAAAGCCCCTCTCATTACATAAGAAGTTGCTTTCAACAAATCTGGATTTTTCCGCTTCATTCCAACTTCTGTTGATGTTTGCAAATCAGGTGGTAGTTTTGTTCCCAGCTCTCCACTCACTTTTTTAATCTCATCCAATAAAACTCGCTCTTCTCTCATGGCGTTAAGCTTGCGGTAATTATTGGTATTTCTGTAAACATCGTAAGCAAGGCTTAAAAGTGAAATAGCCAAACATACGCCACCTACTGCAGGCCCAAGTGGAGTAAGCATAACCGTGAATGATGCAACCAGAGCTGCAACTCTACCAAAGGTTGGCGAGAATACTATGTTCATTGGTTCTGTGATCCAGCCGATATATCTGCCAACTCTCCATTTACCAAAAAGCTTTGTCTCTGTATCAATTTCTAGATTCTTAATCGAGTTCAAAAAAGCCTCGGATTGCGTTACTGAAGCTTGAGTTTTATCTATCGCCCCATCCAATGTTTTTTGTTTACTTAATTCATCTCTTTGCTCTTTTAAAGCTTTACTTTTTTTCCCCGTGTTTCTTATAGCATTATTCTTCTTAAGATCCCCATGGAATGCTAGCTCTTCTTTGCTTAATTCTACCCCGGCTTCTTTCAGTATTTTGCTCTCAGCGTCTGTTAGTGTATTGCTTATATCTTCGCTTTCCACTTGGGAATAATCCTGCCCTGTAAAGATAAGATTATATCTAACATTTTTTAACGACCATATCGCCTTAAAAACATTCGTCACTATTTCTAAATAATTCATCGGCCACACTCTGGTTATGATACTAATTATATAAATAATTTGTTTAACAAATGGTTAATAGTACAGAAAAATTTTTATTCCCTTAAGTGATCTTGCTGATCTCTGGAAGTTTCATGAGAGAAATTGGATTGGGTAAATTCTTTTTCATTAAGTATCACTGCCGGCATTATATAATCTCTGGAAGTTTCATGAGAGAAATTGGATTGGGTAAATTCTTTTTCATTAAGTATCACTGCCGGCATTATATAACCTCTGCCAGAATTATTTCTGACTTCCTGTATCCTGCTCCTTATTCTTTCTCTTTCGATTTCTCTATCAATGTGCTCTTTTGCAACAGCCATAGAACTAGTTGCAAATTCCACAGTTTCATTTACAACAGCAGTTGCACCCTCTACTGCATTGTTTGCTGTATCTTTTACGCTTTGGGCGACTTGACTTACTTTATCCTTTGCAATAACAGCACCTTTTTTTATGTCTTCTCTGTAACAAAAAGCTGTGCCTAAAACAGCCGTAACCGCAAGTCCTATAATTACTTCTTGTGGATGCTCTTGAATAAACTTAGCACCAGCTTGAGTCATTTCCACACCAGCTTTTCCGCCTTCTACAACTACTTCAGCTGTAGCTTTCAAGGCTCCCAATACTGGAGTCTCAACCAGTTTTACAACAGCTGCTGCAGTACCTATAGCCGTGGCAGTCTTAGGATTAGTTACAATAGCAGCGCCAGTAACCAGAGTATCCGCCGAAACACCTGTTTTCTCAGAAAGCTTCTTAATCGTCTCATCTGCAGCGAGTTCAGCAGCTTGTCTTCCTACTTCCTTCATCATTCCTGCAACTATCCCCTTATCTTCACCCCCTTCATCTTTCCGTTGGTCCGGGGTCTCAGGAGCCGAGCTTCCATTTAATAAATTTTTACCTGCTGCTGTCAGCACATCTGCTCCCCCAATAGAGAGATCTGAAGATTTCCCAACTTCTTCAGGCGCAGCATCTGAAAAATAATAATCGACCATCTTGACCCCAATAGCCCCAATCGTCACAAAACTGATAGCGCTTAAAAGCGCCCAACCAGCCATTTTTAAATAGTCATCTCTACCAAACTTGTCTTTATTCCTGTACACATAAAAGTAAATTGCCGTGCTACAAACTGCCGCACCGGCTACAATGCCGAAAAAAACCAAAGGCCCACCAACGGAAGTCACAGCAATGTTAACGGCATTAAATACGCCTTGACCCACTGTGGAAAAAACCGGCAAGGCATTAGGTATAATACGGCTCACCGTTGAAAAAATACTACTATAGTAACCAGGGTTCATCGCAGCCTGAAGCGCATATTTAGATGCTCCAGATTGAAACAATAATTTGTATGCAGGACCCGCTAACATTTCAAAACCCTCTTAAACCTATTTATACGGTAACAGCAAGTGGTTAAGAAAAGGTTAATATCAATCTTCACTCTTTATAACATGAAGCTTCAGAAAAATTTTGGACCATGATCATTATAAAGTGCTTGCTAACTTTGGCATATTAGGTTAGAAGTGTACACGAAGTTTTTCTTTGATGTCGGGGCATAGCGCAGCCTGGTAGCGCATCTGGT
>JAJTHY010000158.1 GCA_021298045.1 Candidatus Jidaibacter sp. | reverse complement strand
ATTAATCGCAACCCGCAGAATGCTGAAATCTTGTTTCTCAAGCGGGCATGTGCCATCAATCACAAGCGCCACTAGGTGCGATCTTCTTATAGCGTTAATACTTTCCACTGTTGAAAGTTGCTCGACAGAATCTGTAATGGAAGCCTTACGACGCAAACCAGCAGTATCAATTAATTCAATATCCTGCCCTTTATAGTTAACCGTATGAGAAATAGCATCTCTGGTCGTGCCACTTACGTCAGATACAATGGTGCGCTCAAAACCTAATAATTTGTTAAATAACGTAGATTTACCAGCATTAGGTCTGCCAATTATCGCAAAATTTATCGACTTTCCATTCGGTCTTTTAAGCTCTGGCACTTCTTTATCTTGCCTAGCTTTAGGTTTGGGAGCATAAATTACGAGCTTTTCTTCTAAATCAGCAAAGCCTAATTTGTGCTCTGCGGAGAGAAACACAATATCTTTAAAGCCAAGTTTATAAACCTGATTTTGATCTATTATCTTGGGATTCTCCGCCTTATTCACAACTACGATAACTGGCTTACTTAATTTTCTCACCTTGTCTGCAAACGTTCTGTCATCAGAATTAACTCCATTTCTGCCATCTATCATAAAGATAATAACATCCGCTTCCTGCGCACTAGCGATACTAGAGGCAAACATCTTCTGAGTTAGATCATCATTGCTTTTATCCAAACCAGCTGTATCCACTAAATCAAATTCTAAGTTGCCTAAGGTCGCAGAACTGATTTTAGAGTCCCTTGTTACACCAGGCCTATCATGAGTTATAGCCAAACGCCTACCACATAGCTTATTGAATAAAGTGGATTTGCCAACGTTTGGTTTACCGATAATCGCTACTTTCAATTTCATTTATATATTTTCCCCTCTTGGGGTGAATTCATAATTTCTTATCGCCTCAATCCCAAATGACTCAGCAATAGCTTTTAAAACCGCGGCCATTTTAGCTATCAGTAATAAAACCTCTGCGGAAATTCCTCTTGCCAATAGCTTATCGGTATAAATATTTATGTTACGCACGCAATTATTTAATATAGAAGCAGCGAGCAAGGACATATACAAGGTTATATGATCCGTATTCATTTTATCAATTGTCTCTTCATTCAAGTTTATTGTGGAAGATTTTATCTCATCATTTGAAGAAGCATCGATAAATTTATAAAATACGCTGTCTCGCGCCAGCATAATAACAGCAGATTTGATGCAAGATATGGTGCTAGCATCCAAGCATAACACGGCTTCAGATTTAAAATTATTAAGCAAAAATTCATTTTTTATTACAAAACAAATTGCGAGTGAAACAGATATAAACTGCTCCTCCGTAATGAGGTCAGACTTAAAATCCACGAACATTGATTTAAAATCATCGGCTAAATCCGGTGCATATGATGGAATTTTTTTATAGATAGCGCTCAAGGACATAAAAGCCAAAATGAGAATGTTATATTTTACATCAGTATTTTAAAACTTATTTAGCCAAAAAGCAAACAAAAGCTATATCAATATAATTAAACTTTAAGAGAAATTAACCCTTTGTTAACCACATGCAGTTACAATTAGTTTGAATTATAAGTGAGATTATAAAATGACAGATGTACATACACTACTTAAAGAAGAGCTAAACAAAAACATTTTAAGCTTTTTAAATGGTGAATGCAAGGAAAATGAATTCAGGGAAAATCTAGTAAAAAGTACCCAAACAGTTATGGAACAATATTTTGCAGGACAAGGTATTGATATTACTTTGAATAAAGAATTTTTTGAACATCTGCCAATTAGTAACCGTGATTTTGACAAACAAATTAAAAGAGGGGAAGTTTATGGAGCAATAGCTGATCTTATTGGTTCATATAAGATAACAGGAGCAATAGAGAAGCTGGCAGAGGATGTGATTCAATCAAGCAAACAGACCAAATCTTTAGGCGAAAAATATGAAGCTATAGGTTTTACAATAAAGCAAGTGGTTGACAAATCTGTACCAAAAATCTTAGCTGCATTCGCAGAACTTTTGACTTCATGCGCGTTGTTCTTAATTGACGCTGCAACCAAAAACATGGAAGAATCTAAGGCCTTGGATTTGCTAAAAGACAAGGGTGTAGAATTGAAATTGACAAGAGAAGCAATAGAAAAAGCCAAAGGGCCTATCAGCTTGAAAAAAATTTATAATGACAGAATGGCTGAGAAGGAGGCAACAAAGGCTTTAGACTCAGCAAGCCCAAAACTTCAAACAACTGTGAATGATCTTACTGGATGCAGCGAAAAAATAAAATCTTTGTTATCTACTCCATCTCTGTAACTGAATCGGCAATAATTAATCACTAGATTTTTTGAAAGAGTTAATAGCTTCGACATTCTCCTGACTAATTCTATCATGCAGCTCCTTCCTTAGCACACTAGCATTTGCAGGAAAGGTAACACCAAGTTTAACTGAGCCCTTTGATATCTCAACCACCTTGATCTCAATATCATTATTAACTATTATTGATTCATTAAGCTTGCGGACTAAGTAAAGCATTGCTAGTAATTAATTTATAAAAATTATTGATTCATTTTATACCATAGACAAATGAAAAAAAGTACTAAAAATTTAAAAGGCAAACTTCCTATATCCGTTTTTATTATTACAAAAAATGAGGAAGATAGAATTAAATACGCGATAAATAGCGTTAAAGGGTGGGTAGATGAGATAATAGTCGTGGACAGCGGCAGCACCGATAAAACAATTGAAATTGCAAAGGAGTGCGGTGCTGACCAAATATTGTTCAATCAATGGCATGGCTACGGCCCGCAAAAAACTTTTGCGGAAAAGCTTTGCAAAAATGAATGGATTTTAAATATAGATGCAGACGAAGAAGTATCACCAGCATTAAAAAAGGAAATCATAAATTTGTTTGAAAAAGGCTCAATCAATAAATACTCCGCCTACAGGATAGCAGTAAAGTTTTTACCTAGATTTCAAAAAATGTCTGAGCGCAGTTTTGGTCCGGAGGAAATAGTGACCAGACTTTACAACAAATCCAAAGCTGGGTTTAAAGCCAGCAAAGTTCACGACTCTGTGGTAGTGAATGTTGGAAAGATTGGTAATCTCAAACACAAAATGATGCATCGATGTTTTCGCTCTTTCACTCATGCACTAGAAAAAATTAATTTTTATACTAGCATGCAGGCAGAGGATATGTTTATCAAAGGAAGATGCCCTAGCTTACTCAGAATATTTTGCGAGCCATTCTGGACTTTTTTAAGGTCTTATATAGTTGAAAAATATATATTCTTAGGAACAGAAGGTTTCTTGATGTCAATAATTTATGGCATATCTAGAACCACGCGCCTTATAAAGACAAGAGAAAAATTTATGCAAGTTAATAGTGAATGCAGTATCAAATAACAGATAATTTTATATTTGCACTACTGCTCATTTTTTGCAGGGTAGGAACGCTATGTATGTTTGTGCCAGCTGTTGGAGATATGAACATCCCTGTGCGCATAAGGCTTATTTTTTCTCTATTTGTAAGTTTTGTGATTATGAATTCACTTGATATGCCACTCCCCTCAAAACCAGAAAAAACCGCAGAATTTATCATTTTAATTTTTAATGAGATAATGGTTGGTCTTTCTATTGGCATTGCAATTAAAACAATTCAAAGCGCTATCCACGTTGTTGGATTGATTTTCTCCTACCAGTCTGGGCTTTCTAGCGGAATGATATTTGACCCGATCAATAATACACAAGGCAGTGCATATGGAACCTTTCTGATGATGAGCTTTATTATGCTTTTAATCGCCACAGATATGCATTTATTGATTATAAGATCTATACAGTTCTCATATGATTTATTCCCCTTTAGCTTTTTTATCCAGAATTATGGTAGCTTTGTGAATTTAATTACCAAAGCGTCATCTGACGCCTTTAACCTCGGAGTACGTATCGCAGCACCATTTTTTATGGTTGGAATATTTCTCAACCTGGGCGCAGGTATACTTTCCAGACTAATGCCGCAAATGCAAGTTTTCTTCATTTTAATGCCAATACAAATACTAGTACATTCCGTTATTTTTATGCTGATACTTGGAAGCACTATGCTATGGTTGGTGGATTATTATCATGATTATTTAAAAAGTATTTTTGGTTAACAAAGTGAATATATCAAAAACTATGAATTATTTCGAGTTGTTTGGCTTGCCCGAAGAAGTTGACTTAAACCATCTTAATTTACAAAAGGCATACTTTTCACTGCAAAAATCTATGCACCCTGATAAATTTACAAATGCATCCTCCGTTGAGAGAGAGGCAGCAACAGAAAGCGCAGCTGTTATCAATAAGGCATATAAAATTTTATCTAATAAATTTAAGCGTGCCGAGTATTTAATAGGCCTTCACACTTCTTTAGAAGTGCAGCTGCCAGATGATTTTATGGAACAAACATTTTCTTGGCATGAAAAGCTTTTGGATGGAGAGGATTTATCAACTACACTCAATGCCTTGGAAGAAAGTTTATGGGATGAGCTGCGCGTTCAGGCGCAATCTTGCGCTTGGGCTCCATCTGCCATATGCCTCGCTAAAATTAGGATGGTTAATAATATTTCCGGTAACCAGCTTTAAACTTCTTTTATAGCGTTTTACGTAAGCGTACAGTAAAGGAGGTCTAGTGCAGCGGGTTAATCTAGTTTAATGTTCCACGGGAGAAGTTCTGCGATCTTGGATATCGGATGATCTTGTATCCGCTCAAATACCGCCCTTAAGTACTCCCACGGGTTT
>JAJTHY010000103.1 GCA_021298045.1 Candidatus Jidaibacter sp. | reverse complement strand
GTTTATTACAATATTCACCGCGATAAATTCACGGGGGATGTTGAAATAATAAAGCTTTTAATAGCAAATGGAGCAGATGTTAACGCTGGTAATGAAAAAGGTTTCACACCACTTCATTACGCATCATCCTACACTAAGTTTGATGATATAACTTTTTACAGCGAAGACGGAATCCCAGTTCGCCTTGAACAAGGTAAGTTGGCAATGCAGTTGCTACTAGACAGTGGAGCGAACCCTAATGCGCTTGATACTGAAGGTAGAACACCTATGGACTATGCTAGGTCGATAGAGGCATCTGAAATTCTACAGGCTAATGGCGGAAAATTTGGTGCATACATAGAAAAGATTGTCACTGAAAGTGGTGCTGGCAATTACTACCCAATTACTGATTGCTTGGTCAAGGAAGAAGTTGTTCCGCAGTTAGATGGTCAAGTTTCTTAACAACCTTATGATCAAAGTAATAGGACCGCTACACTTATTATAAATTGCCCTTAAACGGCCATGTTATTGAAATCATTTAAACATAATCCTGGAGGAAAAGCGCTGGCTGGAAGGGGCAAAAAATTTGTATATCCGGGCGCTACGCACCCACCATATACAAATTTTTTGAGCCAGCGCTTGTACTTTCTACGTCAGTGCGGAAGTATTAGACCTCTTCGGAAACTCGCTTCTGGTAGTGGAGTGCGAGGAACATACGAAGCGGAAGACCGGAGTGTATTCAATATACATAAGTTCTCCGGCACCGGAGAGGCGAAGCAATCCGCAGCAGAAGTAGAGTTTCCGGAGAGGTCTATTGTTGAAATTTATTCAAAGGGCATTTATCTAAATCCCTAGCATTTCATATCTCCCAGAGAAATTTTCAGACTTTTGACGGAGAGATTACCTTATCAAAATTGATTCGACTAACCACTTCTTTATAATACGTATGGGTACTATGAGGAGATTATAAACTCTGCATCCGTAGACTGCTTAAGCTGCTCAAGGCTTACATCGGGAGCTTTCTCTATAAGCACTAATCTATCATCTTTTATATCAAATATCCCATAATCAGTGATAATTCTGTGCACTACTCTTTTACCAGTCAATGGGAATGTACAGGTTTTTACTATTTTTGCCACGCCATCTTTGGCTACGTGATGCATTAAAACAACCACTCTTTTCGCTCCAGCAACCAAATCCATTGCGCCGCCCATTCCTTTTATCATTTTCCCTGGAATGCTCCAATTAGCTATGTCCCCCCTCTCCGACACCTGCATAGCACCTAAAATTGTAAGATCTATATGCCCACCACGCACCATTGCAAAAGAGGTGGCGCTATCAGAATAGCTACCATGCGGCAGTATTGTTGCGGTATCTTTGCCAGCAGTTATTATGTCTGGGTCCACTTCATCTGGTTTAGGACTAGGGCCAAGACCCAACATGCCGTTTTCACTATGCAGAATAATATTATGACCCTGGGGTAAAAAATTGCAAACTTCCATTGGCATTCCTATACCAAGGTTTACATAATACCCATCCTTTAACTCAGTTTTAGCCGCAATTTCACACATCTCTTCAGGAGACCAAGCCATGCTTTACACCTTCGTTATTGATAATTTTTCAATCCTTTTTTGCTGTGGTCCGGCAAAAATACGATTCACATAAATGCCCGGGGTATGGATTGCATCTTTATCCAAATCCCCAACCTCAACCATCTCCTCTACCTCTGCGACAACAACCTTTCCAGCAGTTGCCATAATTGGATTAAAATTGCGAGCTGTTTTCCGGTATATAAGATTACCCTCAGAATCTCCCTTCCAAGCCCTTACTATCGCAAGATCTGCCTTTAACCAATGCTCCATTATATACTCCACACCATCAAAGGTGCGATGCTCTTTACCTTCCGCTATAATAGTGCCCAATCCGGTTTTAGTAAAAAAAGCCGGGATTCCTGCTCCTCCCGCTCTGATGCGCTCCGCCAAAGTTCCTTGAGGCAATAAATCAACTTCA
Source organism: Candidatus Jidaibacter sp. (assembly GCA_021298045.1). Classification (GTDB taxonomy): domain Bacteria; phylum Pseudomonadota; class Alphaproteobacteria; order Rickettsiales; family Midichloriaceae; genus JAJTHY01. The sequence continues at coordinate 792 of JAJTHY010000103.1, read as the reverse complement.
AGCTCTCCACTTAAAAACTGAGTGGCAAACAGCTTATTTTCCCCTACATACGAAGATATCATCTTTTTGATTTGTCTGGTTTGAAGAAGTATGCCAAGACCAAAGTCATCAACCCCACAATTATTACTTATTATAGTTAGGTTTTTTACCCCACTATCCCTTAAAGCTGCTATAGAATTTTCTGGTATCCCGCAAAGGCCAAACCCCCCAACCATAATGGTTTGACCATCTTTAATAAGATCCCTAAGGCAGCTATGTGCATCTGAATAAACTTTACTTGTCATGCGTCACAATATCAATTCGCGAGAGATGCTATAATTTAATTATAAAGATGTCAACAACACCAATATCTTAACCCAGGGCCTTGGTATGATTGCCAATTCATTTAATTTGATTTTTTTGAACCTTTTCACCTAGAATTCGAGAAAAATACTTGAGGCTTAAAATGTTTGAGAAAAAATAGCAGATGCAAGATTAAAGGCGATTTTAGAGCAAGTTGAAAATGGAGAGGCAATTTCTGGAAGTGAGGAGTTAGTTTACGATCTTTATAATGCCACGATATCCTTTGAAAATTGGATCATCCATTCTAAACATACCGTTGCACTTCAAAATTGATTCTTCCATGCTTTTAGAGTTGGCTATAGCTAAACCCTTATAAAATGGGTACGAAAATCAAGAATTTTCTCATAAATTTTTGCCTATTTTACGCATGGAATATAGATATATTTCAAAGGCAAAATAGGTGAAAATTTATTGAAAAGGCGCAGCATTAGCGTATCCATTTTATAAGGG
>JAJTHY010000146.1 GCA_021298045.1 Candidatus Jidaibacter sp. | reverse complement strand
GCATCTATTGCAGGCGGATTATCTTTTGCAACGCTTTTAACATTATTTTTCACCCCGTGTTTATTATTAATAGGAAAAAGATTTGATTCTTGCATAAACAAAAAATAACACATATATTACGCGCTCAAAAAAGGAGATTTTGTGCTTCAATATACTTTAAATTCTGAAAATTTAATTTCTTCAGAATCCACTTGCAGATCCTGCAATTTTAAAACATTTAAAAAATCATTACTTGAGCAACTCACAGTTGAAAAAATTTTAAATTATAGTCAAGAAGAATCTCTTTTCGCTTGCCTTGAAGCTTTAGAAAAAGGCCACCATGTAAAACTAGAAATTTTTTGAACACGATTAAAAGTTATGAAACAAGACACATAGAAGATATTAGCCAAAGCGAAAAAGCAAAATTATATCAATTAGAAGTCTGTTTTGCAGGTGCTATTATTCTTGATGATAAAGATGCCATACTTTTAATGCACTTATTATTAAAAGAAAGATTGTTCCAAGAGGGTGTTTCCAGAATGCTACCTTTAATCCTAAAGCTTGACGCTAATAAAATATTAAATACTTTGATTGATATATCAAACAGAGGATCTGCATTTAAAAAAAGTTTAGTAGGAGTGCGCACACTTTATTTTTTAAATATCATTTCTTTAAAAGATTTAGAGTATCAAATTTCTAATAGCTCTGTATTAACTTATTTGTTGCACGCAGAAAAATTTGATAAATACTGCCCAAGCTACGTAGCATTGATCAAAAATTTGGGTTTATCAGTTGATGAGGATAAGCTTTGTTTTGCAGATAAATTTTTCTATCTTAACACAAACATTCAATTGCTATCCACCAAAATTTTAATCAAACAGCTCACCCACGATCCATTGAAACCGAAGTTGCCCGCAACCATAAAACCTACTGATTCCCAAGACCAACTTTATACAACTCTGCTCTATGATGCCGCAAGGCGTTTATCAGTTATGAGTATTTGCTTAAATATAACATTTTACGAGTGCATGAGACTAATACGCTGTGTAGAGCATTTTTTCAAAAGAATGGAGTCAAGTAGACTTCTTCTTGAATTTTTGCAAACAGATAATCCCGGAAGCAAAAAATTTAAGGCGCTTGATATAGCAAAGAAAAATAAGCTATCTAGCACCCCTAATATTGCTGAAATAATAAAACTAAGCACCATATGCTGCATTGAAGCTGCTTTTGATACTAGCTATCCAGTAAGTGGGGAAGTATGCGAACAGTTAACATTTATTTCAAAATTCTGCAAAGTTATAATAGACGATGTGATTGGAAGTATTTCAATCGATTCACAGCAAGAATGCAAGATTTATATGGCCTAACTTGTAGGGCTGTGGTATATGATTTGGTAGGGTAATTTTCGGTTTAAATATGATATCAGTTACAGTTAATGGCAAGGTTGTAGAAGTTCCAAATCATTATACAGTGCTTCAAGCATGTGAAGAAGCCGGTGCGGAAATCCCTAAATTTTGTTACCATGAACGCTTAGAAATTGCTGGCAACTGCCGTATGTGCCTAGTTAAAGTAGATAAAATTCCAAAACCAGTTGCTAGTTGTGCTCAACCAATTGCAGATGGGATGGTCATCCATACTAATACCGAAGAAGTAAAAAAGATGCGCGAAGGTGTAATGGAGTTCTTACTCATTAATCATCCTTTAGATTGCCCAATATGCGATCAAGCTGGTGAGTGTGACTTGCAAGATCAAGCAATGAAATATGGTAAAGGCAACAACAGATTTACTGAAAACAAACGCTCTGTTGAAGACAAGAATATGGGGCCTTTGATTAAGACCTTCATGACCAGGTGTATACACTGCACAAGATGCGTGCGCTTTTTAGAAGATGTTGCAGGTACTTGTGAGCTTGGTGCGGTGGATCGCGGCGAGCAAATGCAGATAACTACTTATGTAGAGAAATCAATCAGCTCAGAGCTTTCTGGCAATATCATTGATTTATGCCCTGTTGGGGCTTTAACATCAAAGCCATACTCTTTTAAGGCACGTTCTTGGGAGCTTACTAAAACAGAATCGATAGACGTATTGGATGCTGTAGGTAGCAATATCAGAATTGATAGCAGGGGCAATGAAGTAATGAGAATTTTGCCTCGTCTCAATGAATTTGTGAATGAAGAGTGGATTGCAGATAAAACCAGGTTTGCCTATGACGGCTTGAAATACCAACGCTTAGATCAACCTATGATCAAAAAAGGTGGCAAACTCACCCCATGTAGTTGGGAAGAAGCTTTGAATGCTATAAAAGAAAAAATAGCTAACTCAAGCCCACAAAAAATTGGCGCCATTGCTGGTGATCTCACCGATGTAGAAACTATGTATGCTGCTAAACATTTCTTGAAAGGGATTGGATCTCATAACTTTGATTGTAGACAAGATGGCAGCCCTATTGAAAATCACAATCGCTCTGATTACATTTTTAACACCACAATCAAAGGCATTGAAGAAGCAGATTTTTGCTTGATAATAGGTAGCAATCCAAGGCATGAAGCTCCGATACTCAATGCTCGTTTACGAAAAGCTTTTGTACAAAACGGCATGCAAATAGCCTTAATTGGTGAGAAGGTTGATTTAAACTATAACTACAAATATTTAGGAGATAACCCTTGGTTGCTCACGCAGATAGCATCTAATCAACATCCTTACTGTGAGACACTTGGGCAATATAAACGCCCTATGCTTATAATTGGATCTGGTGCTTTAGCGCGCGAGGATGCAAGCGCAGTTCTATATTACGCTAAGAAACTTGGCTTTAAATTTGGTTTTATCCAAGATGATTGGAATGGTTTCAATGTTATGCAACGGGTTGCATCTAGAGTTGGTGGGCTTGATATTGGCTTTATTCCTGAAAAGTCAGGAAAAGCAACAAGTGAAATGCTCGCAACGCAAATGGATATGTTATTCCTTTTAGGCGCGGATGAGATTGATCTTTCAAACCAGAGATTTGTGGTTTACATAGGGCATCATGGTGATAGATCAGCTCCTAAAGCTGATGTAATTTTGCCAGCACCAGCATATACTGAAAAAGATGGAACATATGTTAACCTCGAAGGCAGAGTTCAAAGAACTAGAGCTGCTGTAGCGCCTTTAGGAGATGCTAAACCAGAGTGGATAATTTTCTCAGAGCTCTCTAAATTGATAGGGATAGATGCAGAAACCAGCTTAAATGCTGTGCGCAAAAGCATGGTTAAAGTGAATCCTGTTTTTGCTAATATTGACATTACCAAAGGCGAAACAATTAATTCAGACCTTGGTAGATCTTGTGACTTCTCCTTGGATAGGTTACAAAACCCAATTAAAAACTTTTATATGACAGACCCTATCTCTAGAAACTCTAAGACCATGGCTGAGTGCACAAAGAATATAGTTAACTATTAAGGCTTAATAATATATGTTGATGGATTATTTTGATATTTAAATTCGATACTATAGACTTCTTAATTAAAATAAGTCGCTTTAACTTTGGCAAGTTCGAAAGGGCAGAGTTTCGAAAATTCTTGCTTATGGGCCTTATGTTCGCCCTTATAATTGGTGTATATTGGACTTTGCGCCCATTAAGAGATGCAATTTTTATTGGGTTAGTAGACAAGATGGACCTTCCATATGCTAAAACTTTATCTGTAATTGTTTTGCTGCCTTTAGTCATTTCTTATACCCAAGCGCTTGAACGGCTTTCTTGGCGGAAGATGCTTGTATTTATGCCAATTATCTATAGTGTTTGCTTTATGCTAATGTCTATTGCAATAACATTTGCACAAGACCCCGCCTACCCAAAAGCCGAAATGCCCTTGTTAACCTTTGTTGCAGTACAAGCCCTAGGATATTTATGTTATATCTTGGTTGAGAGTTTTGGATCTCTAGTGGTGGCACTATTTTGGGCGTTTAGTTCCGACACTACCGAACCTACATCAGCAAAGCATGGGTTCCCATTAGTAATTGCAATTGGCCAAATTGGCGGCATGATTTTACCATATGCAGTAGGTGGGCTTCCATATCGCTTGGGGCTGTACACAGATGGTCTTTCCATGTTTATTGTAAGTATTTTAATCTTCTGCATAGTTCCGCTATTTAAATATTTTTTGAGAACAACTCCTAAGGATCTGCTAGTTTCTTTCCAAGAGCAAAACAAGATAAATGATGAGCTCACTAAGCAAGAGGCTCCTGGATTTTTTTCTGGATTTAAGCTGATATTAGCGCATAAATATTTGCTAGGGATTTTCATGGTGAACTTTATTTATGATTTTTTGGTAACCATCTTTGATTTTAACTTCAAAATCACAGCAAGCTTGCATTATACTGGCGTTGCGCTCACAAATTATTTAAGCATTTATGGCTCCACCGTTAACGCAGTTTCACTGCTGTGCCTTTTGCTTGGAATCAGCAGTATCACTCGCTTTTTAGGTGTTAGAGTTTCTCTCGTAATTACACCTATCGTTGTTAGCTTGGCACTAATTGGCTTCTTATTTTTAGATTCATTATCATTTTTATATGGCATTATGCTAGCTTCTAAAGCCATTAACTATTCTTTAAATGGCCCTACCCTCAAGCAGCTTTATATACCAGTAACTAGAGAAGCAAGATTCAAAGCGCAGGCTTGGATAGAAACCTTTGGCTCACGCACAGCTAAAGATGGTAGCTCATTAATTAACATGCTACTCAAGCCGTTACAATCTTCCTTCGGGGAAGCTGCAGGCAAGTTTTATTATTTAGGCATTACCGGCATATTGGGATTCCCTCTCCTAGCCCTTTGGTTCATAACCGCCATTTACCTGGGCGGCAAGTTCACCAAAGCTGTTGAAGAGAAAAAGTTGATTTGCTAACAAAGTTTATCCTTAAGGGACTTAACCAAAAATTGATCAATTGCTAAAGTTTTTAAAACTCCAAGCCCTTGAAAGGCAAGTGAATCCAATTTAAGTCGTAACAAAGTAGCGGAAAAAAGGACTGCAAAACCTACCATAAATGGGCGGCAATAGTAACAAATCACGAAAAATGAAATTAGCACTTGATAAAACGTGAAATGATACATATACTCGCCAGATGGAAATTTATATTTATGCGTTGTCATGAAAGTTTTATCATCATTAAAGTCTGCGAAAAAAAGAGATAAGAACTGCAAAATCGTTCGTAGAAAGGGTCGTATTTACGTAATAAACAAAGAGAACCCAAGGTTCAAGGCTAGACAAGGCTAATCTAAACTCATTTGCATATAATTAATATATGAGAATTTGGTTTAGGCGTTTCGCTTGACTTATGTAGGCTGCATAAGTCAAGCAAAGCCCCTAAACCAAATTATACAGCTTATATAAGCTAAAAAAACAATCCCATCTCCCCCTCTAAAACACCATATAGTCGAATTATACTAATATAGCTAAAGCTATAGTACCCCACACTTGTTATAAGAATTTTTTTTGCCATCATCTACCCTCCTATAATAAATTGTCCTTGAACAGATATGTTATTGAAATCATTTAAACATAATCCTGAAGGAAAAGCGCTGGCTGGGGGGGACAAAAAATTTGTATATGCGGGTGCTATGCACCCAACTATATACAAATTTTTTGAGCCAGCGCTTAGACTGACTACGTCAGCCGGGGGAGAATTATTGCAACTCTATCAAAAAGGCAATTTACCTCATCAAAATTGATTCTT
>JAJTHY010000031.1 GCA_021298045.1 Candidatus Jidaibacter sp. | reverse complement strand
TTATGATTGGCAAAACTAATATGGATGAATTTGCTATGGGCTCTGCCAACACCACAAGTGCGCGCGGCCCGGTTATAAGCCCACTAAAAAGATTAGGAGATGAAAGTGCTAAAATAGTTCCCGGTGGTTCTTCTGGGGGCTCAGCAGCTGCGGTTGCAGCAAATTTATGCATGGGTGCTTTGGGAAGCGATACTGGCGGTTCAATCAGACAACCAGCTGCATTTGTAGGTATTGTTGGTGTTAAGCCAACTTATGGTAGGTGCTCTCGTTATGGAATGATATCGTTTGCAAGTTCATTAGACCAAGCTGGCTGCTTTGCACGCACGGTTGAGGATTCAGCTATACTTTTGCAATCTATAACCGGGTTCGATCCAAAAGATTCAACCTCCGTAAAAGTTGAATCTCCAAATTATTCACAAGATTTAAACTTGGGTGTTAAAGGCTTGCGTGTGGGGATACCTAAGGAGTATATAATAGATGGTATGCCAGAAGAAATTAGCAAAATGTGGACCGATGGTGCAAATGCACTAAAAGCACAAGGTGCTGAGATTGTGGAAATATCTCTCCCACATACGAAGTATGCTCTTCCTGCTTACTACATAATTGCACCCGCGGAAGCTTCGTCTAACTTAGCAAGATATGATGGGGTACGCTTTGGTAATAGAGTGGGTGGCAGTTCAATAAGCATTAATGAAATGTACGAGGAAACTAGAGCTGCTGGCTTTGGAGAAGAGGTTAAGCGTAGGATAATGATTGGTACATATGTACTTTCTGCAGGCTTCTATGATGCGTATTACACAAAAGCTCAGAAGGTGCGTAACCTAATTATGCAAGACTTCAATAATGCATTTAATAAAGTAGATGTTATTTTAACTCCAACCGCACCATCGGAAGCTTTTGCGATAGGTGAAAATACATCTGATCCCGTTAAGATGTATCTTAATGATGTATTTGCAGTACCAGCTAGCCTTGCTGGTCTGCCTTGCATGTCTGTGCCTGCTGGGTTATCAAAAAACAAATTGCCTTTAGGTTTACATCTTATTGCAAAGCACTTTGAAGAAGTGCTAATGTTTAGAGTGGCAGCTGCACTTGAGCGCGCCTAAAAACTAAACATATTTAATAGAGGCTTTATGGCGAATCACCGTATGGAGACAGATAGTTTTGGTGCTATCCAAGTATCAGCTGAGAAGTATTGGGGGGCACAAACAGAGAGATCCTTGCACAACTTTAAAATTGGTATTGAAAAGATGCCAAGGGCCTTAATCAAAGCCTTGACCATGATCAAAAAAGCGGCAGCTATTGTTAATAATGATCTTGGAAAATTAGATCCCAGCATAAAAAATGCGATTGTTAAAGCAGCTGATGAAATTATAGATGGCAAGCATTCAGATAATTTCCCGCTGGCAGTATGGCAAACAGGTTCTGGCACGCAGACAAATATGAATGTCAACGAGGTAATTTCGAATCGTGCGATTGAAATACTGGGCGGGGTCATGGGATCTAAATCTCCAGTTCACCCTAATGACCATGTGAATATGGGGCAATCTTCAAATGATACCTTTCCAACAGCTATGCATGTTGCATCTATATGCGAGATTAATGAATCCTTGCTACCAGCGCTCAATCATTTGCACAAGGCATTGAATGCTAAAGTTAAGGAATTTGATCAGATAATAAAAATTGGCAGAACTCATACTCAAGATGCAACCCCTATGACTTTAGGGCAAGAGTTCTCGGGCTACGCCGCCCAAATAGAATATGGAATTAAGCGTATAAAGGGATGCATGGAACGCCTCTCTCTACTTGCTCAAGGTGGTACTGCGGTTGGAACTGGCTTGAATTCAGTTCCTGGTTTTGATGTTAAGATTGCTGAAGAGCTATCCAAGTTGACTGGGCATCAATTTGCAACTGCGCCAAATAAATTTGAAGCATTAGCTGCAAATGATGCTGTTGTTGAAGCAAGTGGTGCACTTAATGTGCTTGCGGTTAGTCTCATGAAAATAGCTAATGATATCCGTTTTTTAGGATCTGGCCCTAGAAGCGGTTTGGGTGAATTGATGTTACCTGAAAATGAGCCCGGATCATCCATAATGCCTGGCAAGGTTAACCCCACTCAGTGTGAAGCGCTTACCATGGTATGTGCGCAGGTTATGGGGAATCACACTACTATTTCTATTTCTGGCTCCAATGGTCATTTTGAACTAAATGTGTTTAAGCCAGTGATAATTTATAATTTGCTACAATCGATCCAGTTAGTATCTGATGCATGTATAAGTTTTGCTGACAATTGTGTGAATGGTATCCAAGCAAATGAACCTAGAATAAAAGAGTTGTTAGAAAATTCATTAATGCTGGTAACCGCACTAAACCCACATATAGGGTATGACAATGCGGCAAAAATAGCAAAAAACGCTCATAAAAAAGGTTTGAGCCTGAGGCAATCCGCACTTGAGCTTGGCCTGCTTACAGAAGAGCAATTCGATGCGTGGGTTGTTGCCAAGGAGATGGTATAGATCCGTTATCCATTATTCGCGTTATCTTTGTGATGTGGCTGAGTGAGGGTAATTAAGCCAAGTTACTGTATGCGCCCCTTATCCACCAGGGCTTGGTCTTGGCGGTGAACTTCTGCTTTCTTTCTCCGCTTCGTCACGTCTTCTCTGAATTGAGCCTCTATCTCTTCCATAAATTGACTTCACAGATTCTTCCAGTCCACCAATTGGGTTAGAAAGCGAGGTCACGTTTACCATACCACCTATTACAATTGTGTTAGTTACGTCAGCAATAAAATTGCAAAACATGTACATGCCCTGAGCCAATATTAGCATAAGTATAGAGGATTGAAGAACTCCGATAGGCAGAAATAATGCAGGTGCCTGATCTGGAAAATGTGAATATGCCAAAATTCTATATACCGGTATCAGGCAAGTGTCTATTACCCCTGGTATATAAAGCGGAAGCCAGCAAGACTTGCAAGCTGTAAATCCAAGGGCTGTAAAGAGTGTAATTATAAATAATATGTTGAAAATTGCAATCGCAGCAAAAAGGGCCATCGGCTGCAAGGTAAACGATAATAAGTACTTCCACCAATTATTGAAAAAGTTTTGAGTCTGTTGGAATAGCATAAAGCATAAAAAAAGAGGAGTCGTAAAAATTAATAAAGACACGATCACTACAGACATCAAATACATCAAAATAGCTTTAGCCATAGAGAGCAAATAATAACATATAGCAATCACTACTATTATTGCTATTGCTACACCTAGCGCCCCATTCATTATAAGCGCTAAAACTTTGTACCATGTTTGCGGGCTAGTTAGCATTTTAAAAGGCCCATCGAATATGGAAAATACGCTTATTGGGTCATCTGTAATATTAATTTGGGAGGCACTTGGACCCACAGAACCGCTAATAACTTTTCCTATTAATTCCAGCCCTCCATCCATAAATAACTTGAAGAAGTTTTGAGAAAAGAATTCCCAACTCCCAGGGGAGATTAAAGTTGCAACAATTGAGATTTTGACAAGCCTAGTTATCAGATCCTTCTGATTCATTTGCAAAGTGCCCGCTAGATACCCAAATCCGGTAAAGATTACAAAAAGAACCAATAAATTTCTAATTATTGTGACAACCACATTTTCCTTTATCAATGATTCAAAAAGTTTAGCGGTCACACCTTTTGTGTCTTTATCTCCATATAAGGTTTTTCTAACCAGTCTTACTATATCTTTTATAACTCCATCAGCATCGGTAAATGAAGCTTGGTTCAATTTGGCCATGCTAACGTAATACTGGCCGAATCTGTTAGCTGGGTCCGTATATAACTCCTTCAAATGCTCCGGAATATCTGCCGGCACTTCTAATTCTTTAATCCTTAAATATACATTTCCAGTAGCGTTACTTATCAAAAGATCACCTTCTGCGAAGACGCCTTCCGGAATATCTTCCCATGCATCATCATTTGGGTTAGCTATTAAATCCAAATCCGAAATAGCATATTGCAACATTTTTCCATTATAAAACGGGCATCCATTCCATTCTATATTTACTTTTGTACCGCCAATTGCCTTAGAATTAGATCGGTAATGCTTTATCGCAATTGGGGCTGGCTTTTCAGAAAAGCTGGCTCCATCCGAACCCAAGATTCCTTGAAAGATGTAAAAAGGGACGCCTGGGTCCTCAACTTCGCCACACTTTTTATAGTTCTCTATTCGCTTTTTCTCTGTATCACAACTAGGTGCAGCAGTAGATTGAAAAATTTTTGTGCCAAGATCTATAACGCCACCCTCTAATCCATACCACCTAGACCCCGCTGGCCTATTTTCCGCTTTCAGCTTCTTAGGGTTAAAATCTTCCCCTGGAAATGCAATTCTTGCTCCTTCTCCATGTAACTCTACAAATGATGATTTATCGTTTCTAACATCGCCACCAGGCTTAAGAAACTCCAATG
>JAJTHY010000059.1 GCA_021298045.1 Candidatus Jidaibacter sp. | reverse complement strand
TGCCCTTCTAATACTATGATTTCTGCTGAAAATATATTGCTACATTTAGTTACTAGGGGAGCGCCTTTCCCACTTGTGGGTAAACTAATAAAAAGTGGCTTCCCCATCTCTAAAGGTTTTGCTGGTCATGAAGAAGAGATTGCTGCAACAAAAAGAGAGCACATAGAAATTTTTGATGAGTTATATAGCGAAAATCCTAACCCTGATGTGAACGCAGTATTTGCTTTTATTGAGAAATATTCAACACGCTTTTCCGAAGGCACATATAGCATAAACCACTTTACAGATTACCTGGTTAGAGCTTTCCCAAGTTCAAGCGAAGAAGATAAGCAAAAAATATTAAGTACGATAAATGGCGAAGATCTTGTTAATTATGTTTGTTCAAGGCTAGATGATTTAAAGGAGGCCGGCGAAAAAACAGAATATCTAACTAAAATCTCCCCGATGTTAACTCTTTATACATATCTGCAAATTTACTTTAAAACTTTTGTGGTGATAAAACTTGATAAAATAAAAAGTTTACAACTAGCTGATAAGATTTTGATGGATCGTATTTTCAATATGTCAAAAGTCGATTATGCAGTTATTGCTAAAGCTCAGTCCTTAACTTATGGTCAGAAGTTCTGGCTCGTACCTGAGGCTGAAAAACTATATAATTCTAAAAAAGAATTTGAAGAAACATTTTCTTTAATCGCAGAACTTGATGGTCAAGAAGCATTATCAGATTCTATTAATGGATTCCAAAATAAATTAAGTGGTAAACATTACTATAGTTTAGACGTTAAATCCATTGACTCATTCATACGCAAGACTATGCGGAACAGACTGGATGGTGAAGATTTATATACTAGTATCAAAAAAATTCTTTGCGCATATAAATACATGGACCCAGATTGTAAGGATTTCAATTTACTTGAAATAGTTACTGGAAGCAATATAGACGCTTTAAAACTGTATCTTGAGCATGGCTATAAATATAGCAGTATATTTTGTGGTGGTAGAAGTATATTTTATGATATGATTGAAAAGGCACCGCAGGAAGATATCTTACAAGCGTTTGATCAAGATTATACAAAATGTTTGCAGTACCTAACGGAGAAAATCTTAAGTTGCGAAGAATTGGAACAATTTCCTGCCCTGACTAAGTGTGTGGATGTATTCAATAAAGCGTTTCCAAAATTACAAGATGATAAAAAAAAATTAAAGCTTAAGCTGCTGAAAATTTTTTATGAAAAGGGAATACTCACCAACATTATTTTTGAATCCTTCCTTGAGCCAAATTCAAAATTAGATATTGCATTACGCATTTTGAAAGATGAGATCATCAAAGACGATTATAAGTTCAGCGTATTTCTAAATAAAAGGGGTGAGGATGGTAACATTCCTGAATATTTAAAAAATTCACAGTTTAAATCATGGGTTAAGCATCAGTTCAGCCTAAAAAGCTGTGTTGCAGATGTCTTTGCATTATGCACTTTGCAAATTTCCTGGAGCATTTCATTGAATTCAGCATTGCAAAACTTTTTTTCTAATCCAATTTATAAGCTCATAGGAGCAGTTACTTCACACTACCTCGTCTCTAAGACCTCGTCTCCAACTGATGATGTTCTTATACTTGTTCCTATGCTAGGCTTAGCTGCATTTTTATCTGATCATGCAACAGATTTTTACAGCCGTTGTTCGGGAATCATCTCCTATACTTTCATATCTTCAGCAATACTGGGAGCCAAGCATGTGGCAAAAAATTATTTTACCGGAATCGAAAAAGTTGATAGGGTATTATTTTACATTGAACGGTTATTCAATACAAACCTATGTATGGAGCTGCCAAGCGCCACACCACGCCTTTGATATTTTGTGCCCATCCAACCCTCAGAAAGCTCAACACCAGTTTGGTGAACGTCTAATTCAAGAGATGGGCATTTCGCAATTTCATCTGCAATCCATTCTGCATACCCGGCATGATCGGTTATTATTTCAATCTCACCGGTAGCTTTTAGATATGCGCTTAATTCATTCAAAAGCGAAGCTTGCACAAGCCTGCGTTTATGATGCCTTTTCTTCGGCCAAGGGTCCGGGCAAATTATAAAGATTTTATCCAAATATTTGCGCGGCATAGCAGCAAGCAATATTCGTACATCATCTGGGAAAATTTTAATATTTTTTATACTTGCATCCTGCATCTTTTTTAGCAGACTTGCTACCCCGTTTAAAAAGGGTTCTGCGCCTATGTATAAATTAGCCTCATTTGCTCGTGCAACCTGCGCTGTAAAATCACCATTACCAAACCCAATTTCTAAAACTATGCTTTCATAGCTTTCCCGGAGCTTGAAAAAATCGGTATCAGCATCAATTTTAACAGTGGGAAAAAACTCATCTAGCAACTGCTTTTGTCCGTCTCTTAGCGACCTGGAAATGCGTCTTGAAAAAGTTTTGATTGGGAGAGTATCCATAAACATAAATTTAATTTTTATTTTTATCTAATATAGCTAAACATCAATAATCCCTTCCAGGTCAGATGTATTTTCCTGGCTGCGTTCTTTGATGAATCTAAACCGTGGCTCTGGATCTTTACCCATAAGCTCATCTACGGTTTTGCTCAACTCTTCTCCGGCGGCGATTTCAACTTTTAGTAAAGTGCGCTTTTTGGGGTCCATGGTAGTTTCTTTTAGCTGAGGGGCCGTCATCTCACCTAATCCTTTAAATCTACCTATTTCCACTTTGCTACGAGACTTACCAATTTTACCTAGGATCTTTTCCAGTTCAACATCACTTGCCGCATAGATTGGCTTGTTTTGATAATTTATTTTATAAAGCGGGGGCTGTGCTATATACAAATGACCATTCTCAATTAACTGCGGCATTTGCTTGTAGAAAAAGGTAAGCAATAAGGATGTTATATGCGCACCATCAACATCGGCATCTGTCATAATCACTACCTTCTCATATCGCAGATCTTCCTCGCGGTAGTGCTTGCCAGAACCACAACCAAGAGCAGTAAGTAAATCTCTTATCTCGGTGTTGGCTTTAATTTTATCTGAAGATGAACTTGCCACGTTCAAAATTTTACCCTTAAGTGGCAATATGGCTTGGTTTTCTCTGTTGCGGGCTTGTTTGGCGGAGCCACCTGCGGACTCTCCCTCTACTAGAAATATCTCAGATCCACTTTTTGCATCACTTGCGCAATCAGTTAATTTGCCTGGCAAACGCATAGATTTTATCGGGCTTTTTCGCGCCACTTCTTTGCTCTTTTTGCGATTTAAACGCTCCTCACAATCTTGCAAGATTTTCTCAATAAGTATACCCGCCACTTTAGGCGAGGTGATAAGCCAATTTTCAAATTGTGGGCGCACAGCATTTTCAACTAATTTTGTCGCTTCAGCGGAAAGAAGCTTATCTTTTGTCTGCCCTTGAAAAATTGGATTTTTAATAAATATAGATGCAATACAAACCGCCGAGGCAAAAATATCATCAGCCGAAATAGCGCCTAATTTATTATTGCCCGTTAGCTCACCATAATTTTTAATAGCTTTAAGTAAGCCGTTTTTGAAGCCTTGTTCATGGGTTCCTCCATATGGGGTGTACACAGTATTGCAATAATATTTGGCAAAACCATCGCCATAAGAAAGCCAGTTAATTGCCCATTCTAGCTTACCAATTGAATCTGGAAATTCAGCGCTACCAGCAAAAATTTCAGGAACTACGGGCTCAAGAGATTTTGTATAGTCAACTATGTAGTCGCTTAACCCATTGGGATAATGGATTGTTTGCTTGCTGGGCACAGAGTCACCACAAATAGCTTCATCACAGCTCCACAATATTTCAACTCCGCGATATAAATACCCACGCGAGCAAGAAAGCCTATACAAAGTGGCAGGCTCAAATTTAATGCTCCCAAATATCTGTGGGTCAGGCGCGAATGTAATTTCAGTGCCATGAAGGCTTTGTTTGCATGGCTCAGATGTCAATGTATTTATTGGAATACCACGGCTATAGCTTTGGCTATATTTCTGCCCATTACGATAGACAACTACATCGAATTTCTCTGAGAGCGCATTTACAACAGAAATACCAACACCATGAAGCCCACCGGATGTTGCATACACTTTATTAGAAAATTTCCCACCTGAGTGCAGCATGGTGAGTATTACTTCAAGCGCTGATTTGTCCGGGTATTTTGGATGTGGGTCAACAGGAATACCTCTTCCATCATCAGCAATGCATATTGTATTATCTGCATTTAAATACACTTTTATTTGCTTAGCATGCCCGGCTACGGCTTCGTCCATGGAGTTATCTATTACTTCCGTGAACATGTGGTGCAGTGCGTTTAAGTCTGTTCCGCCAATATACATTCCGGGCCTTAAGCGTACTGGCTCCAACCCTTCTAATACCTCTATATCCTTTGCGCTATAGCTAGCTTGTTCAGGCTTGCTTACTCGTTTAGCTTTGTTAAAAAGATCCATGAAATTCTCAGTTGCTTATAGCTGATGATATAATAACAACTTCCGCAACTCTATAAAGGGGAAATGTGAATATCTTCCTTTATGATTTCTACCAATCACTGAGGTTATTTGGCTAAGTTTATTTCTTCACTATCGCTCCTGACATAAGCAGAAACTGCTGTTATAACAATTGTCGCAATTCCAACTATTATAGCATTAGTAGCCTCTATATCACCGTTACTATTATAAAGAGTATATAAAGTATAAATTGCTGAGCCTGCGAGCATACTGCGTAAATCAGTTTCAGGGTTACAGATCTCTGGGGAGGTATAGAACACCATGACACTTAAACCACCAACAACAGAAAGAACTGGCGAATAGTCCCACAACACTTCTCCCCACGTTATACGAGGACTATCCCAGATTATACAACGACTTCCGTCACTCATTATACGACGACTTCCTTCACTCATTATACGACGACTTGAATAATGAAAGAGATAGCTCATGCCCATACCAACCATCATAGCACCATACAACCTAAGTGGATTCAAGCCACCTTCTGCCTTAACTTCTGTAACTTCCTGCCTAGGTTGCTTTATCTCAGCCTCAAGACCTTCCTTCTTTTCAGTTGCTTTTTTGGCCTTTTCCTTAAGTGCTTCAACTTTTCTTTTAAGATTTTGCTTCTCTTCAAGCTCTTCCCTAACTTTTTCAAGATCACTCTCAGCCTGCCTTAACTTCGCTTCAAGCCCTTCCTTTTCTTCAGTTATTTTTTTGACATTTTCTTCAGCCTCCTGCTTAGCAACCTCAAGCTCTTCCCTCGGCTTTTGCTCGGCTTCTGCCTTAGCGGTTTCGAATTCTTGCTTAGCCTCTTCAAACTCTTTTAACTTAGCTTGAAGCGCTTCTTTTTCCTTAGCTAACT
>JAJTHY010000032.1 GCA_021298045.1 Candidatus Jidaibacter sp. | reverse complement strand
TTATGGGTAAGCAAAAATACGTAAGAGAGAAAGACCACGTAAATATCGGAACGATAGGACACGTGGATCATGGTAAGACAACGCTAACAGCAGCGATTACAAAGAGATTTGGTAATTTTGTAGCGTACGATCAAATTGACAAAGCGCCAGAAGAAAGAGAGCGTGGGATTACAATCAATACAGCGCACGTAGAGTATCAAACAGATAAAAGACACTACGGTCACGTAGACTGCCCTGGGCACGCGGATTATGTAAAAAACATGATCACCGGTGCAGCGCAAATGGACGGAGCGATATTAGTAGTATCAGCAGCAGATGGTCCAATGCCACAAACAAGGGAGCACATTTTGTTGGCAAGACAGGTGGGAGTTCCAGCACTAGTAGTATTCTTGAATAAAGTAGACATGGTGGATGATCCAGAATTGTTGGATTTGGTGGAAATGGAAGTAAGAGAATTACTATCAGCATATAAATTCCCTGGAGATGATATACCAGTAATACGTGGTAGTGCACTTGCTGCATTAGAAGGCAAGCCAGAAGGAGTGGAAGCAATAGAAGCATTGATGAAAGCAGTTGATGATTATATACCATTGCCAGTAAGAGAAACCGACAAGCCGTTTTTGATGTCAGTAGAAGATGTATTCTCAATATCGGGTCGTGGAACAGTAGTAACCGGAAGGATAGAACAGGGTATAGTAAAAGTTGGTGATGAAGTAGAAATAGTAGGGCTAAGAGATACAGTTAAGACAATTTGTACCGGTGTAGAAATGTTCCGTAAGGAGCTAGAGCAAGGTCAAGCTGGGGATAACGTAGGGTTGCTATTAAGGGGTATAGATAAAGAAGGAGTGGAAAGGGGGCAGGTATTGGCTAAGCCAGGAACGATCAAGCCACATAAGAAATTTAAGGCAGAAATCTACGTATTAGCGAAAGAGGAAGGCGGTAGACATACCCCATTCTTCAGTAACTACAGACCGCAATTTTACTTTAGAACAACAGACGTAACAGGTTCTATAGCATTAGCGGAAGGAGTAGAGATGATAATGCCAGGTGATAACACAACAATAACAGTAGAATTGATGTCCCCAATTGCGATGGAGAAAGGATTGAAGTTCGCGATTCGTGAAGGCGGAAGAACTGTTGGTGCTGGTGTTGTTGCAGAGATTGTTGAGTAAATAGCGAGAGGAGAACGTAATAATGAGTGTTCGTCAAAAAATTAAGTTAAAACTAAAAGCTTTTGATCACAGAGTTCTTGATCTCTCAGTTAAAGAGATTGTTCATACTGTTAAAAGAACAGGTGCTACTATTCAAGGCCCTATTCCTATGCCTAGAAAAATTGAGAGATTCTCAGTAAACCGCTCTCCTCATATTGATAAAGAGTCTAGTGAAGCTTTTGAGATTCGTAATCATGAAAGGTTAATGTATATTGACACTACAACTTCTCCTCAAACAATTGATGCTTTAAAAAAGCTAGAGCTTCCAGCGGGAATAGAGGTGGAAATCAAATTAATGGGTAATGAATAATGTCACAGAACCATAATAGAAGAACTGGCCTTATAGCAAAAAAAGTAGGTATGACGCAGATCTTTAATAAAGAAGGTCAAGCTCTTGCGGTTACTTTATTGAAAGCGGATGAGAATTTCGTCCTTTCAAATAAATCTAATCAAAAAGATGGATATACCTCAGTGGTAATGGCTTTTGGTGAAGCTAAGCCGCATAGAGTTAATAAATCCGTCAAAGGCATTTGCGCTAAAGCTGGCATTAAAGCTACCAAGGTAATTAGAGAGTTTAGGGTATCGGAAGATGCTGTATTGACCCCAGGAATCAAAGTATCTGTTTCTCATTTTATTGTGAACCAAAGTATTGATATCCATGGCGTGAATATTGGTAAAGGTTTTGCTGGCGGTATGAAGCGTCATAATTTCGGTGGGTTAGAGGCGTCTCATGGTGTTTCTGTTTCTCACAGATCTATTGGTTCTACAGGTCAACGTCAGGATCCAGGGAAAACATTTAAAGGCAAAAAAATGCCTGGCCATATGGGTGCTGAGACAGTTACCGTACAAAATGTTAAAGTTGTTTTAGTTGATGAAGAGCTTGGTATAATAGCCGTTAACGGCTCTGTTCCAGGCAAAGTCGGTTCATACTTGACAATTACTGATGCAGTGAAAATGTCTTTGCCTGCTAGTGCAGCTTATCCTGCAGCAATTGTAAAAGACAAAGAGAATGCAAATCCACAATAAATTGAAAAATGATTAGAAATTATGGTTGAGACAGTAATAAAAAATTGGGATAACAAAGAAGTTTCCAAACTTAAGTTGAGTGATGAAGTATTCGCTCAAGATATAAGGGAAGATATTTTGCACAGAGTAGTTCAGTGGCAGTTAAGTAAGGCTAGATCTGGAACCCATAAAACTAAGCAAAGGAATGAGGTCTCTGGTTCAACCAGGAAGATATATCGCCAAAAGGGTACGGGGCAAGCTCGTCACGGCTCTATAAAAGCTCCTATATTTGTTGGAGGTGGTATTACTTTTGGCCCTGTGGTTCGTTCGCACGAATACAGTCTGAATAAAAAAGTAAGAATTTTAGGTTTGAAAGTGGCATTGTCCTTGAAATGTCTTGAAAAGTCTATTATAGTGCTGGACTCTGCTAAACTTGATTCTTATAAAACATCTGGATTAAGCAGTAAACTAAAGGATCTAAATGCTTCTTCGGCGTTAATCGTTGATGTTGAGTTGGATCAAAACCTAGTGAATTCATCTGCTAATATACCTTATGTAGATGTTATTCCGTTAGGTGGTTTAAACGTATATGATATTTTAAGGCATCAAACCTTGCTAATTTCCAAAGAAGCGGTTGATGCAATAGAAAAGAGGTTTGCATGCTAAGTAAAAATATTTTTGATGTGTTGATAGCTCCTATATATTCGGAAAAAGCTACTATTCAATCTGAATTGTCCAAGCACACTTTTAAGGTGGCTAAAAATGCAACCAAAACAAGCGTTAAAGAGGCGATTGAGAAGCTGTTTTCTGTTAAGGTTATTGCAGTTAATATGCTAAATTCGAAGCAAAAGAAAAAGATTTTCCGTGGTGTAATAGGTGCGAGACAAGGTTACAAAAAAGCTATTGTTACTATTGAAAAAGGTAAGATGATTGAATTCAGTAAGGGAGCATAATTCATGGCATTGAAGACATTTTCTCCAATAACTCCTGGCCAAAGACAACTAATACAAGTTGATAGGTCTTATTTATGGAAAGGCTCTCCAGAGCGAGCTTTGACAGTTGGCATAAATAAAACTGGTGGGCGCAATAATAAAGGGCGCACTACTGCTTTTCGTAAAAGTGGCGGTCATAAAAGAAGGTATCGACTAATAGACTTTATGCGTAGAAAAGATGGTTTATTTGCTACAGTGGAGCGTATAGAATATGATCCAAATAGAACGGCTTTTATTGCGTTAGTGCAATATGAAGACGGAGAGAGATCTTATATCATAGCGCCGCAAAAGTTGGGTGTAGGTGATAAAGTTATTTCTGGAGATCAATCTGATATAAAAATAGGTAATTGCATACCTCTGAAAAATATACCTGTTGGTACAATAATTCACAACATAGAGATGAAGCCTGGTAAAGGAGCTCAAATAGCTAGATCAGCTGGTGCTTATGCTCAATTAGTTGGTAAAGATGTAAATATGGTTCTTGTCAAACTTCGTTCTGGTGAGGTTCGTATGATCCCATCTGAGTGTAGGGCTACAATTGGTTCGGTCTCTAATCCAGATCAACAAAATATAGTGATAGGTAAAGCAGGGCGCTCTAGATGGCTTGGAATTAAACCTTCGGTTCGTGGTGTTGCCATGAATCCTGTAGATCATCCTCATGGTGGTGGTGAAGGTAAAACTTCCGGAGGTAGGCATCCAGTTACTCCTTGGGGTAAATCCACAAAGGGTAAGAAGACTCGTAAGAAGAAAAATCCTTCTAGTAAATTTATCATAAGAAGGAAGAAGTAATTTTTGAAAACTAAGGAGTGTCAAGATGGCAGCAAGACGTAAAAGATCAGTTTGGAAGGGACCATTTGTTGATATGCATGTTCTTAAGAAAGTTAAGGATGTGTATGCATCAGGTAAAAAAGGCACAATAATTAAGACGTGGTCTAGGCGTTCTACTATACTTCCTGAATTTGTTGGCATTACGTTTAGTGTTTATAACGGTAAGAAATTTATACCAGTAACTGTAAATGAAAATATGGTTGGTCATAAATTAGGTGAATTTTCTCCAACCAGGACGTTTCATGGTCATGGAGCTAATAGAAAAGCGGTAAGGTCTTAAAATGGCAAAAGAATCTTTAAAATTTAATGAATCACGCAGTGCTGAAGCAACTGTTAAAGCAGTCAAAGGTAGTGTTCAAAAAATAAACTTAGTATGTAAATTAATATCTCGTATGAAGGTAGATCAAGCGGTTTTGCAGTTGAAGTTCTTGAGAAAAAGAGTTGCAAAGGATGTAGCTGATGTGTTAAATTCCGCAATTTCAAATGCGCAAAATAATTTAGGTATGGATGTTGATAATTTGTACGTTTCAAAAATTATGGTGGGGAAAGCATTCGCTTTACGTAGATTCCATGCCAGAGGTAGGGGAAGAGCGTCCAAAATAACAAAACCTTTTTCTAGAATAACTATTTATGTAAGTGAGAGAGAGTAATTTATGGGACAAAAGACAAACCCAATAGGACTAAGGCTGAGAATTATAAAAAACTGGGATTCGGTCTGGTTTGCTGACAGAGACTACGCAGATAAATTGCATCAGGATTTAAG
Organism: Candidatus Jidaibacter sp.; assembly: GCA_021298045.1. Lineage (GTDB taxonomy): Bacteria > Pseudomonadota > Alphaproteobacteria > Rickettsiales > Midichloriaceae > JAJTHY01. The sequence goes on along the minus strand of JAJTHY010000032.1, from coordinate 4,673 downwards.
AATAAAGTCTTTGGTGAAGAGTTCGTTATCTAATGCCGGTGTGAGTAAAGTAGTGATAAGAAGATCTGCTAGTAAAAAGATAAACATAGAAATTTTTGCTGCACGTCCTGGAATGGTTATAGGTAAGAAAGGATCTGATATAGAAAAGTTGAAAGGGCACATCGAAAAAATTACTGGATGTGAAACTTCGATAAATATTCAAGAAATAAGAAAGCCAGAAATTGAGGCTAAATTAGTTGCTGAAAATATAGCTCAACAATTAGAAAAAAGGGTTGCATTTAGAAAAGCATCTAAACGTGCTGTTCAAACATCAATGAAAATGGGTGCAAAAGGTATACGTGTGAATGTATCTGGTAGATTGGGTGGGGCTGAAATAGCTCGTATGGAATGGTATAGAGAAGGAAGAGTTCCTTTACATACGCTTAGAGCTGATATAGACTACGCAACTGCAGAGGCCAAAACCACTTATGGTATCATAGGTGTTAAGGTTTGGATTTATAAAGGTGATGTGGGAATTGAGTCTCCATTAGAAAAAGAAGTGAAAGCTGTAAACTAAGGTTATTGAAAATGTTACTTCCTAGTAAAACTAAATATAGAAAAGCATTTAAAGGGCGTATCCATGGAAACGCTAAAGGCGGTTTTGAATTAAATTTTGGGACCTTTGGATTAAAGGCTCTTGAACCAGAAAGAATAACTGCTCGTCAAATTGAAGCCGCTCGTAGAGCTATTTCCAGAGCTATGAAAAGAAGTGGTAAGCTCTGGATTAGAATTTTCCCTGACGTGCCAGTTTCTAAAAAGCCTGCTGATGTTAGGATGGGTAGTGGTAAAGGTAACCCAGAATTTTGGGCTTGCAGGGTGAAGCCAGGGCGCATCATGTTTGAGCTAGAGGGTGTTATTGAAGAGGTAGCTCGTGACGCTTTTGGCAAGGCAGCTGCTAAACTTCCCATTAAGACGAAATTTATTAAAAGATTGGATTAGGATAAAATGAAAGTATCTGATTTAAGAAAGAAAACTAACGAAGAGCTTAGGCAAGATTTATTACTTCTTCAAAGAGAAAGAATGAACCTGCGTTTCCAAAAAGCTGCAAAAGAAGCAATCTCTGAAGCTAGAGTTAAAGTTGTTAGAAGATCTATAGCAAGAATAAAAACTATATTGAATGAAATGAAAGTAAGGGGTTCTAATGCCTAAGCGTGTATTGATAGGAAAAGTTGTTAGTGCGGCACCTAATAAAACAGTGATTGTAGAGGTGACCAGAAAATTCAGGCATCCTAAATATCATAAGGTAGTTCAGAGCCGTAAAAAATTTGCAGCTCATGATGAGAATAACAAGTTTAAAGTTGGAGATATGATTAGTATTGTTGAATCTAAGCCTATTTCTAAGACAAAAACTTGGCTAGCTATTGAAATTGAAAATTAGAGAGAAGAAATAATGGTTCAGATGTTAACAAGGCTGAAAGTTGCAGACAACTCAGGAGCACGTAGGGTTAGGTGTGTTAAGGTTTTGGGTGGATCCATGAGGACGCATGCAGGATTAGGCGATGTCATAGTGGTGTCTGTCATTGATGCCATACCTAAGACTAAGGTTAAAAAGGGCTCTGTTCAAAAGGCTGTTATAGTACGTACTGCTAAAGGCTATAAAAGATCTGATGGTAGTGTTATTAAGTTCTATGAGAACGCTGCAGTTTTAATTGATAAGCAAGGTGAGCCTATAGGGACTAGAGTTTTTGGACCAGTTCCAAGAGAGCTAAGAGCGAAAAATTTTATGAAAATAATATCACTAGCGCCAGAGGTTTTGTAAAGATGACTAAAAATTTAAAAATAAGAAAAGGTGATAAAGTAGCGATCATTGCTGGTAAAGATAAAGGAAAAACAGGTACAGTTTCTTCTGTTATGCCAAAAGACATGAGGGTTATTGTTGAAGGTGTTAATATAGCTGTAAAGCATCAAAAGCCTTCGCAGGCATTCCCTCAGGGTGGTAAATTTAGCAAAGAGATGCCTATACACTATTCCAATGTTCAGGTTTTAGATCCTAAAGTAGATCTTCCTAGTAGGATAGGCTTTAAGTTTCTTTCTGATGGTAAAAAAGTGCGTTTTGCTAAACGCTCTGCAGAAATTATAGATAATAAATAAGTAGAATTAGTATGACAGTTTATAAAAATAGACTACAGGATTATTACGAAAAAGAGATAGCCAAGAATCTAATGGATAATCTTGGTTTAAAAAATCGCTTTGAAGTTCCTAAGTTAGTGAAGATAGTTGTGAGCATGGGTGTTAAAGATGCGGTTGTGGATAGTAAAGTTGTAGAAAAGGCTGCAGATGATTTGATGATGATAACTGGGCAAAAGCCTGTCATCACAAAAGCTAAAAAAGCTATAGCTGCATTTAAGCTTAAGCCGGATATGCCTATTGGTTGTAAGGTGACTCTGCGTAAAGCTATGATGTATGATTTTTTAGATAAGTTTATAAATATCGCACTTCCTCGTGTTAAAGATTTTAGGGGCTTAAGTCCTAAAAAATTTGATGGTAATGGAAATTATGCGGTTGGTTTAAAGGAGCATATTATTTTTCCAGAAATCAACTACGATAAAGTTGATAAAATTCGTGGAATGAATATAGTGTTCGTCACCACTGCCAAGAATAATGAACAGGCATTGGAATTGCTGAAACTTTTTAATTTTCCATTTATTAATTAATAACGGTTATTATGGCTAAGAAGAGCTCGATTGAAAAGAATAATAGAAGAAGAAGAATAGTGGCTAAGTTTGCTGAAAAGCGCAAAGCCTTGAAAGAAACTATAATGGATAAATCTATACCGTTGACTGAAAGGTTCAATGCTCAATTGATTCTCGCAAAATTACCGAGGAATGGAGCTAGGAATAGAGTTAGAAATAGATGTGAGTTATCGGGGCGTCCTCGGGGCTTTCATAGGAAATTTAAATTATCTCGTATTTGGTTAAGATTGCTTGCAGGAACTGGCGAGCTACCCGGTGTGAGTAAGGCCAGCTGGTAAAGGGAGAATATATATGTCAATGAATAGTTTAGTTGCTGATAGTATTGCCAGAATTAATAATGCGCAGGCTGCGCGTCATGACTTCGTAATAGTAAAGGCTTCAAGAATGGTAAAGTCATTTATCAATGTTTTGAAAAATGAAGGGTATATTGATGGTTTTGAAGAATTTGAGCAAAAGCCTGGTATAGCTTTTATAAAAATTGATCTTAAATATTATAAAAATGAACCAGCTATCAGATCTATGAAAATGCTTTCTAAGCCTGGATGTCGAGTGTACAAATCTGTTATGGATTTGCCAAGGGCCTCAAACGGTCTTGGCACCATAATAGTTTCAACATCTAAAGGGGTGATGTCTGATCATCAAGCCATTGAAGAGCGTGCTGGTGGTGAATTAATTTGTGAAGTTTTTTAATTGGTAGGAAAATGTCTAGAGTAGGTAAGCATCCAGTCATAGTTCCATCAGGAGTTACAGTTAATCTTTCTGATGGCAATATTGAGATTAAAGGTCCTAAAGGATCCTTGAAAAGAGATTTGCATGGTGATGTTATAGTTAAATATGAAAATAATCAAATTATGGTTGAGCCAAAATTTGAGACAACTAGTTCCAGATCTCTTTGGGGTACTACGCGTATGGTGCTTTCCAATATGATTAAGGGAGTAACAGAAGGATTTTCAAAAGTTTTGGAAATAAGCGGCGTTGGATTTAAGGCTGCTATGTCTGCTAACGGGCAGCACTTAGTACTTAATCTCGGTTTTAGCCATGCTATTATTTATATACCAAAGGATGGTGTGAAAATTACATGCTCTAAACCAACGCAAATCGAAGTTGTTGGAATTGACAAAGAAGCTGTTGGTCAAACCGCTGCTGAAATCAGAGCATTTAAGAAGCCTGAGCCATTTAAAGGTAAGGGTATTAAATATTCTACTGAAAAAGTTTTCAGAAAAGTTGGTAAAAAGAAATAATTAGATAATTAGTGTAAATTATGGCTACTATAAATAAAAAATTTGAAAGAAGAAAGCAAAGAGTCAGGACTATTCTACAGAAGCGTGCTTATGGAAGATTAAGATTGTCTGTATATAGATCTGATTCACATATTTATGCTCAGCTTATAGATGATTCAAAGGGGTGTACAATTGCTTCAGCTTCTACTTTAGAGAAGGATGTGTCAAAAGGCTTGAAATCTACTTCTAATATAGAGGCCGCAACTAAGGTTGGTGCTGTAATTGCCGAAAGAGCGATAAAATCTTCTAAAAAGAAAGATTTAGAAGTTGTGTTTGACCGTGGTGGATATATTTATCACGGAAGAATTAAGGCTTTAGCTGAAGCTGCAAGATTAAACGGTTTGAAATTTTAGAGGATATGACTAATGAGTGAAAATAATGAGAATTTCTTGAGCTTAGTACATGTTGCAAGGACTGCTAAGGTTGTTACCGGTGGTAGAAGGTTTAGTTTTGCCGCTATAGTTGTAGCTGGTAATAAAAATGGTATGGTTGGAATGGGTACGGGTAAAGCTTCTGAAGTACTTGAAGCCAATAAAAAAGCCGAAAATGAAGCTAAGAAATCAATGATAAGAATTCCTCTGAAAGAAGGAAGAACAATTCATCATGATGTTGTTGGAAAATTTGGTTCTGGCTTAGTAAAAATGAGATCAGCCCCTCCAGG
>JAJTHY010000141.1 GCA_021298045.1 Candidatus Jidaibacter sp. | reverse complement strand
TTGGTTATGTCGGAACCCTGAAAAAGTATAGCAAAAGCCACGCTGTTACTTTGAAAGCTGAATTAAGGTTTTAATGTAAACTCTAATTATAAGTGAAATTAGTTTTATAGATAGTGAGAGGAAAGTATCAATAAAACAATAGTACCCCACACTTATTATAAAGAAGTGTCGTAAGCGACTGAATTTGAATAGATTAGCGGTGAAAAACAAATGCTATAGGCTATGCGTAAGCGTACAGTAAAGGAGGTCTAGTGCAGTGGGTTAATCTAGTTTAATGTTCCACGGGAGGAGTTCTGCGATCTTGGATATCGGATGATCCGAGGGCGTAAGATAAAGTGTGTAAGTAAAAATTTATCATATTTTACATCTACCTGGAAAAAATACGAAAAATTGGCTTAGAGCCAGTTCCCAGTCCCAAGCTGTCATATATTCGGCATCTAAAGTGCCATAATGGTTTGAGGCATTCTGCTTAAGATCCTGGAGAGATACACTCACTGCAACGGCTTCCAAGAGCATTGACGTTAACACGGATTTGATTCCGGAATGCTTTTTATACCTCAAGCCCTTACATTATAGTCGTTATAGCTCTTTTGACGGAAAGACGACTTATACGTGGTTGGTCTTTCTTACACCGATCTGAGGTTAATTTATAAAAATTTTTCATGAGGTGTTCCTGCATAACTCGGGCATTATTAATGGGGCGAACAACGGGGATCGAACCCGCGACCTCAAGTACCACAAACTTGCGCTCTAACCAACTGAGCTATGTCCGCCATGAGTTACGCATAAAAGGATGGTGGTGGAGAGAGAAGGATTCGAACCTTCGAACACCGAAGTGGGCAGATTTACAGTCTGCTGCCTTTGACCGCTCGGCCATCTCTCCACAGCTTTAACATTTTAAAGCGGGGCTAATTCAAACATAAACCGAAGCTAATAGCAAGGATTTTATTCTAAGTTCTTGAAATTAATTTCACTCTCAACATTGACATAGCTATAGAAAAAAAACATTGTTAATTTATATGGTTTTATTTAGCATCATGCGCAACTTAATTATAATATTATTACTTATAATGGTTGCCAATGGTGCAGAAGCAAAATTATCAGAGCAAATTAAAGCTGCGGTTATTGGTCCTGAGTCTGGTGAATATGGATATGAAATCACCTTGATTAATAATGAAAACGGTGGGGTTATTAATGGATATCCTGGAAATCAGAGTCAACCCTCAATCTTAGGGGTTATACAAAAAATTAAAGAAGGCTACCCCAATTTAAAAAAAATTAGTTTATCAGTTGGCTGGTATGCGAGTAATGATCGGGCTGAGGGTATTAAAATAACTCCAAAAGCACAAGGTAATGAGGGGCCAGATTGGGAGGTGGCTGGATACACGCGTGATACCGCTGAGTCCATTACAAAACATGATTCAGATTATTATATATGGAAAGGAACACCTACGGATAGATCGGTAGTTGAGCTATGTACCTTATTGAAAAATGAAGGTTTTGAAGTTGTGTTTTATCCATTTATTTTTGTAGATACATTAGAGCAAACATGGCGCGGTGCTATAAACGCTCAATCCGATGATGGGGTTGCTAATTTTTTAAATGAATATAATAAGTTCATCCTACACTATGCAGCATTAGAATATCAAGGGGTGAAACTCAAAGATGTATTAAGTGGTTTTATTATAGGAACGGAATTAGAGGCTTTAACTAAATACAGAAGCGCGATCACCAAGGAGTTTAAGTTTGTTGATGGCTTAATAGAGCTAGCAGCAGCATCTAGAAAAATATTGGGAGAGGGTGTTGAAATATCATATGCAGCTAATTGGAGCGAATATGCTATGGATAATAATGGCTGGAGACATCTAGACAAGCTATGGGCAGATAAAAATATAAATTATATAGGAATAGATGCATACTTCCCATTGCTATCTGCAAAAGAAGACCAAAGCCTACTAACGCCAGAAGATATAATGCGCGGCTGGCAAAGTGGAATAAACTATGATTATTATTTAGATGAAGGGGTAGAAAAGAAGTTATCGCCAGAATATGCTTTGCAAAATTTAGCATATTGGTGGGGGCATAAACATAAAAATCCTGATGGCAGCTTAAGTGCATGGGTGCCAAAAAGTAAGAAAATCGTTTTTACGGAAGCTGGGTATACCTCTATTAACCATACTGCAACAGAGCCATGGGCTTATGTGGACGATCAAGCTGATGGATTAGGGCTTCCCTCTGGATCTAATGGTGTGGTAGACCTTAGGAATCAATACGTTGCATATGAAGGAACTCTTAATTTTGTTAACAAGATTAACGAAATGCCTGAAACCAAAGGTATGATAGCTGGCATCTATTGGTATAATTTTGATCCAAAAGGCCCAACTGATGCTTGGGAACACAGTCATGAACTGAAAATTAAAGAGTATGAAGATTCCTTAGAAACTGGAAATTTAATAGAACCGCATAATATTTTACTTGAGCCACTGCACTAGAGAATTTTAAACGCGATTAGAGTTGTTTTATTTAGTGATAGGGCTTGAATAATACTAAAACCTGCTATACATTATTATGTACCGAACCATAACTTTTTATATGAGTTTTAACATGGAATATACAAAACAAGTCTTTAGCGCCAAAGAAGGAGTTAAATACGACGAAGGCCTTCGCGCATATATGCTTTCAGTTTACAACTATATGACTATAGGATTAGGTATAACCGGTCTTTTAGCATACGCAGTTGCTAATTTCCCCCCTTTGTTTAACCTTATTTTTGGCACACCTTTGCAATGGGTTGTAATGCTTGCTCCACTTGCAATGATTTTCTTGGTTATGCCTAAGATGATGAGCTTTTCTGTGGAAAAAGCGCAAGTGACCTTCTACATTTTCGCAGGGCTTATGGGGTTGTCTTTATCTTCACTATTCGCGGCGTTTACTGGTGAAAGCATTGCTAGAGCACTGCTTGTTACCGCATCTTTATTCGGTTCTATGAGCCTTTATGGTTATACCACCAAAAGAGACTTATCTGCTATGGGTTCGTTTATGATTATGGGCTTAATAGGTGTTATTATTGCGTCTCTTGTGAATTTGTTTATGCAGAGCTCGGCTATGCAATTTGCGATCTCAATTCTTTCAGTGATAATTTTTACCGGCTTAACGGCATACGACACGCAAAGAATTAAAGCCATTTACTACCAAGTTGCTGGCTCTTCAGAGATAGCTAGCAAAGTAGCTATCTATGGTGCGCTTAGCTTGTATATGGATTTCATAAACCTATTCATACAAATGCTACATTTGTTTGGTGATCGTAAGTAAATCTATTACGTGATACAGTGAGTGTTTCACTATTAAATAGATTAGAAGAGCTTTTGAAGGATCCCTTTAAGGTTTCCTTAGAAGCTCTTCTTTTACCAACTATTGCATTGGGCGGTAAAAATTGAATTTAACGAGTTAGTTGAATATCTGGCCGGCGTTTATGCTAAAGACCTCGATTGTTCAATTGCAAATGCAAATGGTGAAACAGCTCTGGATATGGCGGTCAGATTAGGCAACCAGAAGGCACTAAATCTGATTGCGGCTGTGGTGCCAGAAACAATCCAAACGGATGATACTACTTCATTAACTTCAACAGAAGTTATCAACACTGAGGCCTCTAATCCTGATCAAGAAAATCCTTTGGTTAAAGATGTGAGTGGTGGACCAGGTTAATAAACTTTCCTAGGCGTAGGAAGCAAAAAATATTTATATGCAGGATTCTTTGGCACCTCCGTCATGTTTGCCATAGTAACGCTGATGTTAATAATGTCGGTACTATTAATATATATAGCTAAACCGCTATCCTATGACTACGCTAATTCTTCGCCTTTTCGATAAATTTTTGCCTATTTTACGCATGAAATATAGATATATTTCAAAAGCAAAATAGGTGAAAATTTTGTTAACAGCGCTATATTTGAATACTAAATATTTAGTAAAAAAATCAATAACTACTTGACTATTCTAATACTTAATAAATATTAGAGTATATGAAATATCATAACTCAAATACCGAAATTGCCTAAAAACAAAAAAAGCTACGCATTAAGTATGGGTGTGCTAGCTATTGCAAACCTTGCAAATGCCGCGCCAATTTCCACACCTCCAGATATCACAGTTAGCGCCCCAATTACCTACGATGGGGGAACGGTTGGTGCTGGTAGTATGTTAACTATTGATGACGTTCTCATTAATAATGGTAGTCTCTCTAATTTTGGGACAATTAATAATAATGCTGCTGGAACCTTTATTAACTCAGCAAATAGATCATTTGATAATAACTCCGGTGCAACATTTAGTAATGCTGGTACTCTTACAAACTCTGGGTCTTATAGTGTAAGGATTGGGTCAACATTTACTAATACGGGTACAATTAATAATCAATCTGCAGCTCTCTTTACTGTAAATACAGGTACATTAGGAGGTGCGATTTTAAATTCTGGAAATTTTTTGCTTTCTGAATCTGCAACAGCTGGAAATGCAACAATTACTAATAATGATCGTTTATCATTTTCTAATAATAGCTCAGCAGGCAGTGCAAATATTACTAACAATGATCTTTTATCATTTGCTATCAATAGCTCAGCAGGCAGTGCAAATATTACTAATAATAGTCTTTTATCATTCAATGGATCTTCAACAGCTGGAAATGCAACAATAACTAACGCTGGCACGATTACTAATACGAGTACATCCAACGTTATAGGAGCAACTGGTAATATCACTAACAATGCTACTTTTAATAACAGTAGAACTCTAAGTAGCACTGGGGTTTTTACCAACAGCTCCAGTGGAACCTTTGTTAACGCAGCAACCAGAACCTTTAATAACAACTCTGGTGGAACATTTACAAATGCTGGGACTCTTGCAAACTCTGGAACTTATAATGTAAATTATGGCTCAACATTTACTAATACGGGTACAATTGATAACAAATCTGCAGGTTTCTTTTTTTTATATGCAGGTACATTAGGAGGTACGGTTTTAAATGCTGGAAATTTTGGGTTTTATGGTGACTCAAGTGCTGGAAATGCAAATATCACTAACGCTGGCATGATTACTAATACGAGTGCATCCAACGTTATAGGCACAACTGGTAATATCACCAACAATGGTACTTTTAATAACAATGGTACTCTAAGTAGCACCGGGACATTTATCAACAGCTCCAGCAGAACATTTACTAACTCACTACATCGAACCTTTAATAATAACTCTGGTGGAACATTTACCAATGCTGGTACTCTTACAAACTCTGGAAATTATAATGTAAATACTGGCTCAACATTTACTAATACAGGTACAATTAATAACCAATCTGAAGCTTCATTTCGTTTTTATGAAGGCACATTAGGAGGTGCGGTTTTAAATTCTGGAACTTTTCAGTTTTATGGTACCGCAAGTGCTGGAAACGCAACAATTAGTAATAATGATGATTTAATATTTTCTAATAATAGCTCAGCAGGCAGCGCAAATATTACTAAT
>JAJTHY010000053.1 GCA_021298045.1 Candidatus Jidaibacter sp. | reverse complement strand
GCGTAGCTTTTTTTGTTTTTAGGCAATTTCGGTATTTGAGTTATGATATTTCATATACTCTAATATTTATTAAGTATTAGAATAGTCAAGTAGTTATTGATTTTTTTACTAAATATTTATTATTCAAATATAGCGCTGTTATAGCTAAACCCTTATAAAATAGCTATGAAAAATACAACAGATCTCCACCTCTTAGTCATCCTCGCTATTGCTTGGGATCTTAAGATTCCTGAACTACGTGCGGAATGACAATTAAAGCAAAAACCGTGCCTTTTTTGTAATTGAATCGGCTATAACAAAATTTTCACCTATTTTGCTTTTGAAATATATCTATATTTCATGCGTAAAATAGGCAAAAATTTATTGAAAAGGCGCAGCATTAGCTTATCTATTTTATAAGGGTTTAGCTATATACGCTTATGTCCAATTATTTTTGGGATTTAGTATCATATCAAGCTCGGGTTAAACTACAACTGAATCCTCATAGGTAACAATATCTTTCAAATACTTAGTAGCTATGGTTAGTTTGGAAACCAAAACCTCACTAGATTCGCTCACTTTAAGATCTTTTATATATTCATTAAAGCGTTCAAATCTGGCATGCGATTGGGTACCTTGTGTATAACATCTCTCTAAAATACCTTTATTTTTTAGCTCCTGGCTTACTATACTCATGTGCAAAAGATTTATCTCCGATAGTATAGAGGTCAAAGCCATAACTTGCAAATGCTGTCTTGCTTCAAATAAATTAGCTTGGTTAACCAACCAACGTATATGAAAGTAATCAGAAGATTTGTAATATATTTTTGCGGCTTCTTCAACCTTAGACTTATTTTGATTTGCAACATACACAATGTCAAAAGCAGCCCCGAATTGCCCCAAGCCTGCAATCTTACGCGCTATATTATAAGCCTTTTCATGTTCTGAAAACTTCTTAATGTCATTTTCTATTTCTTCTTTCATTAGAGATGTACTCAATGTACTCAATGATTTACCTAAGCTTTCTACTCCAGATTTATAAAATTCTAATGTGTTGTGCACATTTGCAAAATTAATGTGCATATTAATCAACCAAGATATATTTCTGCCAAGTGCAGACTGAAGGCTAGAAAACAAAGACACTTTAAGATTAACAGGTACACTGGAATCTAGATTAGAAACTTCTCCCCATAAACTGTCTATGTTTAATGCTTCACGCACCACTACAAAAGCTTTAACTATATCTTCTGGCTTGGACTCACTATCCTCCAACAACTGATGAAAATATGTACATCCCAGCATATTTATTAGATCATTTATTAAGACAGTTGAAATGATTTGATTAGCAAGAATATGTTTATCCAAAAACTTGCTATACTTAGAAACAAGTTTTTCTGGAAAATAGCTCAGCAAATATTTATGTAGATATTTGTCACTCTCAAAATTCGCATCATTAAGTGCTTTAAGTGCAGAGTTTTTAGCATAAGCAAGAAGCACGGAAATCTCTGGCTTAGTTAAAGAACTTTTTTCTTTTATCAATTTATTTAAATCATCGTCCGACGGTAAAAATTCAATATCCCTGTTTAAATCCCCGTCAGCTTCTAAACGCTTTATCAGCCAAGCATGGCTATTAATTTTTTTTGAGTCTCCACTCTCTTCCAAGCTTATTATATGATTTTGCCTGTAATTATCGGAAAGAACTAGCGCTGCCACTTCATCTGTCATCGATTCCAAAATCTTATTGCGGTCAGCAACCTTAATTTTACCCGTTAGTATCGGTTCAGAAAATGCTATTTTAATGTTAACTTCGTGGTCCGAACAGTCAACACCAGCAGAGTTATCAATGAAGTCTGTATTAATCTTAGCTCCAGCTCGTGCACACTCAATTCTACCAAGTTGTGTAAACCCTAAGTTACCCCCTTCACCAATTGCTTTTGCTCTAACTTCTGATCCATCTATTCTAACTGCATCATTACTTTTATCACCAATGCGTTCATTGCTTTCTGTTTTGGCTTTAACATAGGTTCCTATGCCACCATTCCAAAGCAAATCTACGGGAGCTCTTAAGATAGCTTTAATTAGGTCATCTGGAGATATTTCATCGCTAGCATTTGTAATACCTAATTCTATTTTAATCTCGGGAGATATATTTATAATCTTTTGTTTTCTTTCAAAAACCCCACCACCTTTGGAAATTAAACCCACGTCATAATCACTCCATTGCGACCTTGGCATATCAAATAAGCGCTTGCGTTCTAGAAAGCTAATTTCTGCATTAGGGTTTGGATCAAGGAAAATATGCATGTGGTTGAATGCAGCTATTAACTTAATTTTGTTAGATAGTATCATGCCATTACCAAATACGTCACCGGACATATCACCAATACCTACACAAGTAAATTCCTGATTGTTGATATCCATTCCAATATCTTCAAAATGCCTTGCAACCGATATCCATGCGCCCCGTGCAGTAATAGCCATTTTCTTGTGATCATATCCAACAGAACCGCCCGAGGCGAACGCATCATCTAACCAAAATTTATAACTTTGTGATACTTCATTAGCATAATCAGAGAAAGTAGCTGTCCCTTTATCAGCAGCAACAACTAGATATGGGTCATCGCCATCCAACCTTACAACGCCTTGAGGGGCGACCACATTTCCAGAAATTATATTATCCGTTATGTCAAGCAAACCTCGCAAGAAATTTTTGTAACAAGCTACACCTTCATTCATAAACTCATCCCGGCCATCACTTGGTTGCACCCTCTTCAAGACAAAACCACCTTTAGATCCAACAGGCACAATTACAGAGTTTTTGGTCATTTGAGCCTTCATTAACCCTAAGATCTCAGTCCTGAAATCTTCAGGCCTATCAGACCATCTAAGGCCACCACGTGCAATTTTTCCTCCTCGTAAGTGAACCCCTTCAAAGCGTGGTGAGTATACGAATATTTCAGCAAATGGTTTAGGTAAAGGCAGATCCTTAATTTGCCCAGAGTTTAATTTAAATGATAAATATTCTTTCGGCTTACCAGAAATATTATCTACCTGATAGTAATTGGTTCTTAAAGTTGCACATATAACTTCAAACAAGCTTCTGATGGCGCGGTCCTCATTAATACCATCTATTTTGCTTAGAGCTACTTTAATATCAAATTCCAAATCATCAACGCTAGATTTCTTCTTATCTTTTATGCCAGGGTTAAATTTACTATCAAAAAAGTCAAATATTTTTCTTGTAATTCCAGGATAATCCAATAAAACCTGCAATGTGTAATCCATACTAAGAGGATACTTAGTTTGGCGCAAATAACGCACATAAGCCCTTATAACATTAGCTTCCCGATAATTTAAATTACAGGATATTATAAGCGCATTAAAACCATCACCTTCTATGGATTGAGACCATATTTTACTAAGTGCTTCTTTGGTTTTTATGCAAGTCTCATCTGTTATAGCAATATTTTTATTTTTTGCTCTTAGTCTAAAATGCGATAAATACAATTTATGCTTTTTTTCTTCTCCACTTATTTTGACAGTGTAAATCTCCACGTCTATGGCTTCTAAACCAAGATTCTCTATTACGGGAATCATTGAAGATAAAGTTTGCTCCTTATATGGTGAATATATTTTGAGATGGAGCATATGCGCTTTATTTTCAAAAGATTTCACATAAAGATCAAATTCCACCCCCTCTTTAGAAAAAGCACTTTCTATCAAATTAATGTCGTGCAAAGCTTTTTTTGGATGGAATGCGGACTTATACTTTAAGTCAAATGCCTCTACATACTTGCTATGAATTTCTGTTGCTATTCTCTTGGTGTAATGAGTTTTTAGAGAGTTATACAGCTCATCATCCCAACTTGTAACCTGCTTAATTATTCGGTTCTCTATTTTATCTGAAATTTCTTTATTGAATTCAATTTTATTACTAAGCTTAACTATAAATTGAACACGTGTTAAAGCACCTTCACTAATTTGCACATATCTTCTGGTAATAGATGATTTAAGCTCTTCAGATATAATGTCTTCAATAATTAAACGAACTTCGGTGCTGTAATTTTTTTCTGGGATAAAAACTATGCAACTAGCAAATTTATTGTCAGGATATTTTCTTAATATTAATTTAACCCTAGGCACCAAAATTAAAGATACAATATTGGTAGCCGTTTCAAAAAGTTCATTAACATTCATCTGTAGAATTTCGCCACGTGGGAAAGATTCCAAAGCGGTCACTAACTCTTTGCAATTGTGGCTTGTTTCTGGATATCCATACTTTTCTATCACTTGATTAATTTTTTGTCTAACAAATGGAATATTACGCACGCTTTGGTAATAAACCGTTGAGGTAAAGAGACCTAAAAACAACTCGCATCCAGTGGCTTTACCTTTAG
>JAJTHY010000092.1 GCA_021298045.1 Candidatus Jidaibacter sp. | reverse complement strand
GCCACATGCCCTTGCACGCCAATTACCTCAAGAGAATAGGTTATGCTGCCTCTGCGACCTATTTTTATTGTGTCCCCAAAGCGCGCCTCACAGGTTGGCTCCCCTATGATGCAGGCGTCTATAGCTATGCCTTTCTCCTTTAAATGCTCCAAAACTTTTACGGTGCCGTGGGCCGCTGGGCCTTCTTCATCGCCGGTGAGTAGCAAACTAATGGAGCCATTAATTCTTCCTTCATCCACTGCTTGCATACTAGCTGCAATCCAGGCAGCAACTGCACATTTCATGTCAACAGCGCCTCTACCAAAAAGCTTGCCATCTTCTATGGTGCCAGAAAATGGAGCATGAGTCCAAGCAGCAAGGTCGCCTGGGGGCACAACATCTAAATGACCTGCAAAACAAAGGTTGGGTTTTGTAGTTCCCACTTGTGCATATAAGTTTTTTACTTTCTCGCTACCCTCGCCGAATTCTAAAATTTGGCATTTGAATCCCGCGGGTTCAAGCAACCCCAAAACATAATCAAAAATGCCATGGTCGCCAGGGGTTACGGATGGATAGGATAGTAATTTTTGTGCGATCGCTATACTGTCCATTTATGCTCTCAACAATTCATTAATAGAAGTTTTTGCTCGAGTCTTTTCATCCACTTGTTTAACTATTATAACAGCGTAAGTTTGTGTTTTACCATCAGAACTCGGTAAGGTTCCAGGGACTACTACACTGTATTTTGGCACGCGTCCGTAATAGATTGTGCCAGTTGCACGGTCATAAATTTTTGTGGATGCCCCTATGAAAACTCCCATAGAAATTACTGCCCCTTCTTCCACAATAACTCCTTCGGCTATCTCGCTCCTGGCTCCAATAAATACATTATCTTCAATTACTACAGGAGCAGCTTGCAACGGCTCTAAAACTCCGCCGATACCAACCCCACCAGATATATGGCAACCAGAACCTATCTGAGCGCAGCTACCAATTGTAGCCCAGGTGTCTACCAAAGTGCTGTCGCCAACATAAGCTCCCATATTAATAAAGCTTGGCATGATGATAGCTTTTGGCCCAATGTAAGCAGAATGGCGCACTACCGCCCCAGGCACTACCCGAAACCCTGCCGTTAACCATTGTGAGTTATTCCAAGTGCTAAACTTTAAAGGGATTTTATCATACGCGAGATGCCCAGGGAAGTGGGCATTTTCATAGATTTGAAAAGATAACAGAATAGCCTTTTTAAGCCATTCATGTACTACCCATTCTCCACTCATATGTTCGGCAATTCTTAAAGTTCCCGAATCTAATTGGTTTAAAACTTCTAAAACAGCAGATTTTTCTTCTGGTTGCAGGGTAGCCCCTTGGTTTTTTGCATTCCAAGCGTGTTCGATTAAAATTTTTAAATGATTTTTTTTCTCTTCCATAGCAGAAACCGTAGACTAATTTTAGCAAACAATATACATTCTAGCTGTTAAAAACAAAATAAATCTGCTCACATGATTCTATCCTGCAATAATTGCGGTGCTAAATTCAAAGTTCCTGATTCTGCCATTGGCGTAAATGGTAGACAAGTGAAGTGTTCTGCCTGTGAATATGAATGGTTTCAGGAGGGAATAAAGCCGCAGGAGGATCTTGCTCAAGAGTCTGCCCAAGCAACCCCTGAGGCTCCGCAAGTTATAGAAGAAGAGCCACAGCAGAAAAAAGAAGAAATCAAACCCACTATTCGAACTCCTATAAAGCTACAGGAGCAAAAGTTATATGAGAAGGTTTGGCTGCTAGTTACTTTCAAGATTGTATCGATGATTATGCTGGTAGTATTGGCTTTTATTCTTAGTGTGACTTACAAGCAAGAAATCATCAAAAAATTTCCAGATGCTGTTATTTTCTTTGACGCTATCCATTTGCAGGATGTATCAAACCTTAGATTTGACTTTGTCGATTGTACCCTTAACTCAGAAAGTAGTGAGAATAGTAAATCTGGTCAAGTGGAGCTCAATGTTAAAGTCGTAGCCAAAAACATAGGGAAAACCTCACAACTTTTAGATTCTGTAAGATTCTCGGTTTACACCAAGGAGAAAGATTTCATTGGTGACTATACCATGAGTCTTAACAAAGCTATCGAGCCCGGTAAAGAAGAGGTGATAGAAGGCAGGCTAAACCATATTCCTAAAGAGGTTATGTTTGTTGTAATTGAGATGGGGAATAACTTCAATTTGTCGCTTGTGAGGCAGTCATCAATTTTAGAGTATAATGCTAAATCTCAAAATAAATAGGGCTTATACCAAAACCCGTTCTAAAATGGACAGATGCGCTTGTATTGGAAAAATTTGGGAAGAGAAAAAAGCGCTTTAATATGAATATATTGAAGACTTTTCGCTTAAAATTTTTTCAAGGCGAGATGCAAGTGTTCAGTGTAGAATGGGTTTTGGTATTAGCTATACCTTAATTTTTCGCTCTGACATAGGCTTCTATAATTGTACGAGCAGAATGCAAAACCGAAGAGGCATCTGAAATTGAAAATGCTTTAGAAGAAAGCGCAGTTCTTAATTTTTTTTCTTCAATTAACTCAACTAATTTGGATTCAAGCTCCGAACCACTTGCAATGATAACAGCGTTATTTTCAATAAAATAGGTTACTATGTCTCTGAAGTTTTCCGTATATTTACCTATGATAATTGCATTATCAAGCTTTGCTGGCTCCACTATGTTATGCCCACCGTGTGGAACAAATGACCCTCCAACAATTGATATCTCGCTTAGGGTGTACCAAAGACTCATTTCCCCTACAGTATCGGCTATATAAACATCATCTGTGCTTTTGGGTAATTCTTGCTGCTTGCCGCGCAAGCTAGATTTAAGCTCCATACTCTTACAAATTTCGCTGATCTCAATGCCTCTTGATGGATTTCTTGGCGCCAATATCATGAACAAATTGGCGTAATTATTCTTGACGTTTTTAAAAGCTTTAAGAATTATTGCTTCCTCTCCAGGATGAGTGCTGGCAGCAACGATTATAAGTTTATCCTTAAGCTGCTTCTTAAATGCGAGAAGCTCAGATTCCTTAGGCATATTCGGTGTTGCAGCAAGTTTTAGATTGCCTATGAAATCAAGTTGAGTTTTGGATGCAAATCTCGAAATCTTATTCATATCATCACTAGAGCATGGCAAAATTTTTGAAAATCTCCCATATAGATATATAGCAAGGCTACGAAAATATCCCCATCGCTTAGCGGATTTATCGGATAGCCTGCCATTAAGATTTATTAATCGTGTTCTAGCTGAAGCTAAGCTCAATAAATTAGGCCATAGTTCTGAATCTATAAATATCCCTATATTGGGCTTCCAGAAATTCAAAAATCTCCTTACAGCTTGGGGAGTATCAATTGGAGCAAACTGATGAATTACACGCTTAAAATTTGCTTTTTCAAAAACCTTGGATGCATTAATAGTAATAGTGGTTATCAATACTAGGTTTGTTTCTTCCAGAATTTTAACAAGCGGTATAATTGAATTGAGTTCTCCTACACTTGCAACGTGGAACCATATTAGCTTACCATCTGGGCGCGATACAGAATATTTACCAAGTTTTTCTATGTAGCGACCTGAATGCTCCTTGCCTGCCCTAAGCCTTCTTGCAAGCACTATGCGCATAAATGGGTGAGCGCACCAAGTAATTAAAAAATATAAGCTGTAAAGCATCATATTATGCACCTGTCCATAATTAGAATATTAATTAGCATTAAGATTTCTTATTTCTTCTATAGACAAACCAGTAAATTCAGAAATCATATTTGCATCTCCGTCTTTGGATAACATCTTTCTTGCGACTTCTAATGCCTTAGCTTTTTCTCCCTCAGCTATCCCTTTGGCTATCCCTTTGGCTATTCCTTGAGCCATTCCTTCTTTTAAGCCCTCTTCTCTAGCCGTGGACATAACGTCAATATCAGTAAAAACATGCTTCTTATATGCAAAATAGCTATTACGTTCTCCTACTGTC
>JAJTHY010000093.1 GCA_021298045.1 Candidatus Jidaibacter sp. | reverse complement strand
TGACTATGAGTAGATGGAGCGCCACATTCACAGCGAAGATTTTAGAGGTTTTTGCTTTAAATTACAAGGTATTAATTGAAGCTTTTATCCATGTTCGTGTTGTAACGCCGTTGCTTCTGAATTTTAATGCGGTCGCCCTGTGACAACCGCTTAAAGAACAACAAAAAAGCCTGGGAACACCAGGCTTTTCTGCTATAATTTAACGTTTGTGACGTTAATTATTTTGTCTCGCATTATTATTATTATTATTTTTTCTGTTAGCTTGCTCTTGATTATTTCTTCTTTGTTCAGAATTTTGAGCTTGCTCTTGGTTATTTCTTCTTTGTTCAGAATTTTGAGCTTGCTCTTGGTTATTTCTTCTTTGCTCAGAATTTTGAGCTTGCTCTTGATTTTGTTCTTGATTTCTTTGAGCAGAAGCTTGATTTTCTTGTTGTTGATTTCTTGATTGCGGTTCAGCAGCATTAACACCAAAAGCTATTAAAGCAACAGATACGCCGGTAATGATTGCAGATAATTTCATGAATAACCTCCTAATAATTAATTCATAGTTTTCCTATGAACCATGTACTCTCTGACATATTAAAACAATTTAGGCTTCGTTTCTTTGCGAAAACTTTAGCACAAATCATCCCAATATCAAAAGCTTAACAAAACTTTAATATCTCGGCAACACTTATTTACGCATTTTTCATCCCTCTTCAATTATAGGGTTTTTTTCACCTGCGTTATTACCTATCAACTGCCTAGGAGCGGATATTTTATTAAATGGCATAATTGAGTTACGCAGCAATGTTATCTCTATCCTTCTATTTCTAGGGGAATTGGGATTGTTAGGATCTAGAGGATCGGTATCAGCCCTCCCTATAAGTTTTGCTATTTGATCTGGCGATATTCCTTGCTCCACTATATACTTTCTCGCAATATTAGCTCGATCTATGGATAGCTCCCAACTTGAGTAGTCTTTCTGCATTGGAGAACTAGAACTTTCAGTAAACCCAGAAATAGATATAAAATTTGGCGAGTATTTTATAAGGCCTACTATTTTAGTTAAAATATTTTTTGCATACACTTCAAGCTCTGCACCACCTTTCTTAAACATTGGAAACTTGTCTTGATCTATTACTTTAATTACCAAACCTTCTGGTGTCATTTCAAGCGAAACGCTGTCAGAGAACTGATTCATAGCCGCATCAGAGGTTAAAACTTTCTTTAACTCACCTTCCATCAAAGAGAACCTTTCATTCTCTCTCTCTTCATCTTTCACCTCACTCCCAACCTCTGGGGTGGAAACTATATCACCCTTAGATATCACGCCATATTGCACACCTGCATCTTTGTCAGATCGACTCTTACCAGGGGCGCTCCTGGATTGCCCGCCTTCAAATCCTATTCCTTTAGAACCATTAATACCAACTGTAGGCTCAAAATAATCTGCTATACCAGACAGTTTTTCTTTTGGCACAGCATTAAGCAGCCATAACAAAAGAAAGAAAGCCATCATAGCTGTTACAAAATCCGCATAAGCTACCTTCCATGCACCACCATGGTGCCCATGTCCGTGCTGCACTATCCTTTTAATTATGATAGGCGGTTTACTATTATTAGAATTATCTTGTTGCTTTTGCTGATTTTTGTCTAACATCTTTATTCATCCTGCGGTATTGCAAATGGTTTTCAATAGCTTTTTCAACTTCAAGGAAGGAAGGCTTCAGGTTAATTGGCACAGTTTGTCTAGCAAACTCTATTGCGATTACTGGCGGATTACCGTTAATAAATGATATAAATCCAGCTTTGATGCATTCCAAAAATTTGGATTCATCGTTACTAAATTTCTCCATGTAGGAACCTAAAGGAGTTACCGCGCAATAAGAAGCGGCTACCCCAATAAATGTCCCTATTAACGCCGCTGCTATCTTATGCCCTAATACCGCTGGTTCTGCATCTATGCTAGCCATTGCATTTATAACTCCCAGTACTGCAGCCACAATACCCAGTGCTGGTAATGCATCTGAAAGTTTAAATAATGCCAAACTGATTTCTGAATTATGGTTTCTGCGAATAGCTATTTGATCCTGCATTAGGTTCTCCAATTCATAACTTTTATCAAAACCTATTACGATAAGCCGCATATAATCACAAAAAAAAGTCAATGCCTCTCGGTTTTTCAAGATTTCTGGGAATTCATTAAAGATAGGGCTCTTATCGGGATTTTCAATATCGTATTCAATTGCAAGAGAACCTTTAGTTTTTGCATACTTAAAAAAGAAAAACATAAAGATCATAAGGTTGAGGTAATCAAATTTTTTATAGGGAGTGCCCAACCGAAGGCGCTTTATCAAAAGCCACATAGATTTCAATATCGATTGTGGATTTGAGATTATCAATATTCCAAAAGCAGAGCCTAGAATAATCATTGCAGCATAAGGCTGATATAATATCAATATGTTACCACCTTCAGCTATAAAGCCAAATACTATCGAACCAATTATTATTATAGAGCCAATATAAAAAAGCATTAAACCAAGCCAGGAATTTGTTAATATTATTCAATGATTAATTAGATATCATAAATGAATAATTTCAATGAAAATCTTTGTATCCTAATTATATAATCCTATCAAATTCAAATTGATGTCTGGCCCAAGTTATTTGGCGCTTAGCATAATTTCTGCTGCTTTTTTGCGCTTTATATATCGCCTCATCCAAACTTATTTCTCCTTGCAGGTGTTGCGCTATCTCTGGTATACCACAAGCTTTAGGCAAAGCACGACCATCTGCACTATTCACCAGATCAGCCACTTCTTGTACAGCACCAGATTCTACCATTTTTAAAAATCTTTGGTTGATTCTTTCATATAAGAATTTTCTTTCAGGATTAATCCACATTATATGGTATTCACTACGCGAAAAAATTGGCTTTTTGCACCGCTGCTGAACCTCAATAATAGAGTGCCCACATTCAAGCTTAATTGAAATCGCTCTTAATATTCTTTGCCTATCATTAGGCTTAAGCTGTGCTGCAGCGAGCGGATCTATGCTGTCCAAATATTCGTGCAGCTTTCCACGCTTATGTAGCGATATCTCATTAACTTTTCTTGCTGTTTCTTTGGAAATTTCCGGGAAGTCTGGCAATCCCTCTATCAGTACTTTTAAATAAAGCCCTGTACCACCTACTAGAATTGGAGTTTTAGCAAGACTTTGCACTTCGATTATCTTTTGCGCTGCGTCCACCATAAATTGTCCAACCGAGTAACCATCAAAACAGGATCTAATTCCATAAAGATGATGCGGTATGCCCACCCTCTCCTCTTCTGTAGGTTGCGCAGAAATGATGGGGATTTCAGTATAAACCTGCATTGAGTCCGCATTAATTATTTCGCCATTTAACTCTTTTGCAAGCTCTACGCCATAAGCACTTTTGCCCGAGGCGGTCGCGCCAAAAATCACATTAATTTTACCCAGCATCTGTCGGGATATTCAAATATACAAAAGCCTG
The DNA here is from genome assembly GCA_021298045.1 of Candidatus Jidaibacter sp. Classification (GTDB taxonomy): domain Bacteria; phylum Pseudomonadota; class Alphaproteobacteria; order Rickettsiales; family Midichloriaceae; genus JAJTHY01. The sequence continues at coordinate 3,531 of JAJTHY010000093.1, read as the reverse complement.
CGAGCTAAGCTCTCTTCCTTTAGAAGTACGCTTCACAAGCCCCATCTGCATTAAAAAAGGCTCAACCATGTCCTCAATAGTATCCTTATCTTCCGCAACTCCAGCAGAGATTGTATCTATGCCAACAGGCCCACCATTATAATTTTGCGCAATGTACATCAAATACTTATGGTCAAGACCATCCAAACCCTTATCATCTATTCCCAAACTCATTAACGCACTACATACAATCGGCAATTCAATTCTTGCATTACCAGCAGCATGTTGAAAATCCCTCACCCTACGCAAAAGCCTTAGCGCAATTCTTGGGGTGCCCCTAGAGCACTTGGCGATCTTGGCAGCAGCGTCTTCCACAACATCCACCCCCAACACTTTTGCCCCTCTTAGCACTATTGCTTGAAGCTCTTCATCTTTATAAAAATCTAACTTAAGGGGTATACCAAACCTATCTTTAAGTGGGTTGGATAAAAGCCCAAGGCGTGTTGTTGCCCCAATCAAAGTAAATTTTGGCAAATTGATTCGCACCGATCTCGCTGCCGGCCCGTCACCTATTACTAAATCTAGCGCGAAATCTTCCATAGCACTGTATAGAACTTCTTCTACTGCTGGTGGCAATCTATGAATTTCATCGATGAATAACACATCATTTGGTTGTAAATTCGTAAGTATAGCAGCAAGCTCGCCCGCCTTAGACAGTGTAGGGCCAGAAGTAATCTTAATGTTTACCTCTAACTCTTGCGCCATTATTTGTGACAACGTAGTTTTACCTAATCCAGGCGGCCCGTAAAAAATTACATGATCCAAGGCTTCCCCTCTAGATTTAGCCGCTTCCAAGAATATCCTTAAGTTACCTTTTAATTGCCCTTGGCCAATAAAATCGCTCAAATTCCGCGGCCTAACCTTCAGCTCGCCGCTTTCATCTTCTTGAAGTTTTTCCGATATTTTAGCCGATTCCGCTAACATTTTTATAACCCCTCATACAGAGTGACTTTTGGTTGCCTTCTTCCTTGGTAACTTATTACTTGCTTTTGAAACTTCTTTCTTAATAGGTTTATTTGTTTTTGCATCATGCTCTGCTTTTGGCTTTGCACCCGCAACACCACCATGTATAGTTAAGATTCTATCAGTTTTTTCCGCAAGCTCAAGGTTATGCGTAACCATAAGCACCGAAACTTTTTTATTTCTGGCTATTTTCAAGAACTGAGAAAACACAAACTTAGCATTCTCCTCATCCAAGTTACCCGTTGGCTCATCTGCCAACAAAATTTTTGGCTGATGTATCAGCGCCCTGGCAATCGCAACCCTTTGTTGTTCGCCGCCAGAAAGCTCTGATGGTATATTATTTACGCGGTGTAAAAGGGAAAATTCTTCTAGTAAGCTATTTGCCTTCTCTGATGCTAGCTTCCTTGAAACCCCGGAAATTAGTAGTGGCATCATAACATTTTCAAGGGCGGTGAATTCAGGCAATAGATGGTGAAATTGATAAATGAAACCTATTTTTTCACCGCGGATTTTGGTTGATTCCACATCAGAAAATTTAGTGCAATCAACGCCGTCTATGATAACAGAGCCAGAAGTTGGTTGCTCTAACAACCCACAGATATGCAGCAAAGTAGATTTACCACACCCAGAAGGCCCGACCATGGCCACCACTTCGCCATCACTCAAGCTAAAGGTTGCTTCACGAATTATCTCCAAAGAACCGTTGGCCTGAACAAAGTCTTTACTAACTTTGCTTAGGGTAAGCATTGCCACAATTAGCTACCTATAAATTAGCTGCTTAATTTACGCTCTTCAAATAAAACGTGTTTACGAAGTTTTTTATCGTACTTACGGAATTTTAATTTCTTGGTGAGCAATTTAGGATTTTTACCGCAAACGTAATAAACGCCGGTTCCTTCGCTACTAACAAGCTTAAATAGTACAATGTTCTTTTTTGCCATGATGATAACTGCAAATACATAATTCCAGGCTATAATAATTACTAATTGCGCTTATGTCAATAGCCTGTGCGAGATAACTTTAAGCATTGCTAATAACTTATAAATCTATAAACTTCTCATCAATAAACTCAAATCAAGAAATTGAGAATTTGACCTGAGCTCACCCCTGCGCTACATTGCAAATAAAATTATTTGTATATTGAGGTTAATCATGTTTAAAAAAATATTATTTAGTACTTTACTATCAATATTATCCTACTCAGCCTCTTCTGCTCAAGAGCCAAAGGAGCCCTTTACACCAGAAGGTGTTTTAGCTGAAGGCGTAGATTCCACTGCATCTACAAATCCATACACCGGAGAATCTGGGCAAGCTCGCAAAGGTACTGTAGCTGCCACACTAAACAATGTAGCACTTCTAAATAACCTTTTATATGAAAAAGCATCACCAGAGAACGAGCTAAAAATACAAAAGATAATTGATGCCATTACTCCACTAATCCCATCTTTAAGAGTAATTGGTGTTTTTGATTTATTTACTGTAGATGAATGGCTATCAACAGATGATCAACCCGGACGAATCTTAGTAGCCACTCTCTATATTCAGCAATATCCACAAAATATTACCCCTAAAAATAAACAGCGTTTGCTACAAATCCGCAATACAACTAAAATCAAAATACTTTCTAATGCTATTACTAAAGCTTTAATTGATCACAAATAATACCACTTGTAAAAAGAGCAAAGCTGCCATATTTTATTTGCTACAACTAGCATGTTAATTAATATACTTATGGAATATTCTGAAATAGCACGCACCAACATGGTGAAGAACCAAATTATGCCCAATAAAGTTAGCGATCCTTTGCTCCTTAGCGCTTTCTTTGATATACCAAAGCATGAATTTGTGGAAGGGGATTGGCGGAGTTTCGCGTATAGCGATGCCAGAGTGCCGATAAATGAGAACCGAAAAATATTGGCACCAGATGTATTAGCTCGTATGATTTCTGTTCTTGAGCTAACCTCAGAAAAAATAGCTCTTGATATTGCTTGCGGCAGTGGGTATACCTCATCAATACTCAGCAAGATCTGCAAACATGTAATAGCTATTGAGAACAATTCAGAACTCGTGGAAAAAGCGGCAAACAACCTGCAGAAACTTGGCATAAAGAATGTAGAAATAAAGAAATCTGAGCTTTTAAAAGGCGATCACAAAAATGCACCATACGATGCAATTTTAATTTCTGGAGCTTTGGCTTCCGCACCCGAAAATTTAATCAGCCAACTAAAAATTGGCGGAAAGCTGGTTTATATCAAAACCCTATCACGTCACTTATGCAAGGTTATGCTGGCGCAAAATTGGGGCCATGGCTTTGATGAAGTAGAACTTTTTGATACATTCTGTGAACCACTAGTATAATAATTCTCATATAATTAAGAGTTGGCAAAAGGTATAGACGACAGGAAATTTGGAAAAGTGGTAAGAGTAATAATTTTGACCACCGTAAGCCTATTCCAATAGGTGCGAACGCGGAAAAATTAGCTGCTAAGCCCCAAATTTTCAAATTAACGGAGTATATAAGTTATGGAT
>JAJTHY010000124.1 GCA_021298045.1 Candidatus Jidaibacter sp. | reverse complement strand
GCCTGGATCCCCGCCTACGCGAGGATGACAAAAAGGGTAGTGGTCCTGCAATGACACTCATTATGCTAATTAACCATTTTTTGACGACGCCTTATTCATAATTCAGATACGATATGAAAATTTTTAATGCGGTCGCCCTGTTAATCACCTATCCCATAATTATTATACCATTTGTAAAAGTTTTTTATCTGGATATAATCAGGCCAAAGCTATAATACGAGTATATTCACATGAGTTTTGACCTTGAAAAGGCATTGGCCTCACATGCATGGCCATTTAAAGAAGCAAGAGCCATTTTACAACACATCGGCGGCAAGCTTCCTAAAAAAGGATATGTGCTATTTGAAACTGGTTATGGCCCTTCTGGCCTACCTCATATAGGCACCTTTGGCGAAGTGGTACGGACCACAATGGTGAGAAAAGCTTTCGAGCAAATATCGGGCATGCCTACTAGGCTTTTCTGCGTTTCTGATGATATGGATGGCATGCGTAAAGTTCCTGACATCATCCCCAATAGCCAGGAGTACATAAAATATATTGGGCTACCGCTTACAAACATCCCTGACCCATTTGGCACCCATGAAAGCTATGGGCATAACATGAATGCACGTTTGCGGGCTTTTCTAGATGGCTTTGGGTTTGAGTATGAATTCTTAAGTGCGACAGATTGTTATAGAAATGGCACGTTTGACGAAATGTTACTTAAATCACTTGAGCATTATGAAGACATCATGGCTATCATGCTACCAACTTTAGGGCCAGATAGACAAAAAACCTATAGCCCATTTTTACCTGTTTGCCCAGAAACAGGGCATGTATTGCAAGTGCCAGTGCTTGAATATGATAAAAAGAAAGGCACCATAACTTATAAAAATGAAAATGGTAATATCATCACTTCTCCAGTTACTGGCGGCAAATGCAAGCTACAGTGGAAGCCAGACTTTGGCATGCGCTGGGCAGCTTTTGATGTAGATTTCGAAATGTACGGTAAAGACCATTTGGTGAACGGGCCAATTTATACCAGAATTTGTAAAGCCGTTGGAGGCAAAGCGCCACATCAAATGTATTATGAACTTTTCTTGGATGAAAAAGGCGAGAAGATTTCTAAATCAAAAGGCAATGGTATAACCATTGATGAATGGCTAAATTATGCAACAAAAGATAGCCTTTCTTATTTTATGTATTTATCTCCTCAAAAAGCAAAGAAACTTTATTTTGATGTTATTCCTAAATGCATGGATGAATATCTAAATTTAGTAAGGGCTTATCATACTCAAGAGCTGAAGGAGCAATTAGATAATCCAGTTTACCACATACATAATGGAAACGTGCCAAAGGTAGATTTCGACTTCAGCTATGCGCTTTTAATTAATTTAGTGAGCGCTAGTGGATCAGAGGAGAGAGCGGTCGTAACTGGTTATATAAAACATGCAGAAGCCGGTATTGATGTAGACCACAGCCCTCTTGTAAGTGAATTAGTGGATAAGGCAATTCACTATTACCAAAATTTTGTGAAGCCCTATAAAAAGTTTAGAGCCCCAAACGATCTAGAAAAAGCTGCACTTTTAAGGCTTGCTGAAGAATTAACAAACTCTCAAGATTCTGATGCTGCCGAAGACTTACAAAGTAAGGTTTATATGGTTGGGCGCGAATCAGGCCTTGAGATGAAAAATTGGTTTATGGCTATATATGAAGTTTTGCTAGGATGCTCACAAGGACCAAGGTTTGGGTCTTTCATAAAGTTATATGGGGTGAGTAAGACTGTAGAGTTAATTAGAGAAAAATGCTTATGAAGAATATAGTAAAAACAATTATAATGGTTTTTTGCTTATTAATATTGCCTTCTTGCAACAGCAATTACAGCCTCTCTACATTATTGTCGAGGAGCTCTAGAACTACTGCTTTTAAATGTTTTGCCAAGAAAAATGATTCATTTTACGGATATAGCAATAGAAGAAAGCTTCCTCGTCCCCTAACTGAAATTGAAAAAAATATAGCAAAAGTTATTGTAGCATTATTCTGTATATCTATATTAACAGCCTGTAATGAAAAAGGAGAGACTGTGTCTAAGAAAGATTTTATTCCAAGAAAAGTATTATTTGGCAACCCAGATAAAACAGCAGTGCGTTTAAGCCCTGATGGCAAGTATATATCTTTTATAGCGCCCCATGAAGGCGTACTTAATATTTTTGTGGGTGATGCAAAAGATCCATCAGCTGCCAAAGCTGTAACTTTTGATAAAGGGCGCGGAATAAGAAGTTATTTCTGGGGTTATAGGGAGGGTGAACTTTTCTATATGCAGGATACAGATGGTGATGAAAATACAATTGTCTATACACTTAACCTAAGAACACTGGAACCTAAAGCGTTAACTCGGGAAGGCGTTAAATCTTATGTTTCAAGTTTAACAGAAAACTTACCAGACCAAATTCTTATCAACTCAAACAAGCGTGATCCTAGATTTTTCGATGTATATAGGTATAACCTCGATTCTGGGGATATGAAGATGATCTTTGAGAACACTGAATATGTAGGCTTTACGACTGATGATGATAATCAAATTAGATTTGCAACTAAAATGCTTGCAAACGGCGACGAGCAAATTGATAAATTCATAGATGGCAAACCTGAGGTATTTAAAACAATTAAGTTTGAAGACAGCACCACTAGCGGAGTAATTGGGCTCAATAAAGCTGGATCTAAACTATTTATGTTGGATTCTAGCGGACGTGATAAAGGCGCACTTTTTGAGATTGAGCTTGCAAGCAATGCTACAAAGCTGATTGCAGAAAATGATAAAGCAGATATCCAAAACATTATAACTGACCCTAAAACTGATGAAATTCAGGCATATACTTATAACTATGAGCGCTCCATAACAGTGGTTCTTGACCAAAGTATTAAAGATGATTTTGATTATCTGAATAAACTAGATTCTGGGGAAATGCAGGTGGTTTCTAGAACGCTCAAAGACGATTTTTGGATAGTGGCTTACCTTAAGGATAATGCGCCGATTTCATATTATCACTATGACCGCGCTGCCAAAAAAGCCAATTTCCTATTTGTGCATAATGAAAAGCTTGCTGAATATAAATTAAGCAAGATGAACCCTGTGGTTATTAAGTCTCGGGATGGTCTTAATCTTGTGAGCTACCTGACCATTCCTGGTGGAGAAGAAAAATTAAAAGATCCGGTTCCATTAATCCTTTATGTCCACGGCGGCCCTAATGCTCGTGATGTATGGGGATATGATTCCGCTCATCAATGGCTTGCTGATCGCGGCTATGCTGTGCTCTCTGTAAATTATCGTGGCTCTACTGGTTTCGGAAAAAAATTCGTGCGCGCAGGCGATGGAGAGTGGTCTCGCAAGATGCATGATGATTTACTAGATGCAACAAACTGGGCGATCGATCAAGGTATAACTACTAAAGACAAAGTGGGAATTTTTGGCGGTAGTTATGGAGGGTATGCCACTCTTGTGGGGCTTACAATGACTCCAGATGTGTTTGCATGTGGTGTGGATATTGTTGGCCCCTCTAATTTAGAGACTCTTTACAATTCTATACCTCCATATTGGGAGCCATTTAAGATAGACCTAGTGCGCAAGCTCGGTGGAGATCCTGCAACTGAAGAAGGTAAAAAAGAACTGGCTGCTAGGTCGCCGCTTACTTATTATGAGAAAATAAGCAAACCTTTGCTAATTGCTCAAGGGGCGAATGATCCAAGAGTTAAGCAAGCCGAATCTGACCAAATTGCCAATAAGATGGTGGAAAAATCTATACCAGTTACTTACTTGCTTTACCCAAATGAAGGTCATGGATTTGCACGCCCAGAAAATAGAGCCTCCTTCTACGCAATTGCCGAACAGTTTTTGGCTAAATGTTTTGGCAAAAATGCTGAGCCAGTTGGATCAGATATGGATAATTCTTCTGTGCAAATAGTGCATGGGGATAAAGTAAATTGACCACCTAAATACGCGTGAGGTCGTATGAGTAAGAAAGTTAGCTTTGGATTCAAAGATGTAGAAGAATCCCAAAAGGAAAGTTTAGTACAAGGTGTTTTTTCCTCAGTCGCTGGGCAATATGATCTAATGAATAATCTTATGAGTTTTGGCCTTCATAAATCTTGGAAAAGCCATCTGATATCGGAGATCGCACCTTCTGCAGAAGACACCTTGTTAGATGTTGCTGGCGGCACTGGGGATGTTGCACATGCATTTTTACAAGCTGGTGGCGGCAAAGCTACGGTAGCAGATTTGAATAAAGAAATGCTAAAAGCAGGCAAAGCTAAGTTTCCGGATTCAAAACTTTCATGGGTGCATGCTAATGCAGAATATCTTCCGTTTCCTGACAATAGTTTTGACTATTACACCATATCATTTGGCATTAGAAATGTTACTAACATTGAGAAAGCATTGGCTGAAGCATTTAGGGTTTTAAAGCCGATGGGGAAATTTTTGTGCCTGGAATTTTCGCAAGTTAACACGCCCATTATATCACAAATTTACGATTTATATTCCTTCAACATAATTCCTAAAATTGGTAAGTTTGTTGCAAAGGATGAAGATGCTTATCGCTACTTAGTAGAAAGCATCAAAAAATTTGAACCCGCTCCAAGGTTTGCAAAGCTAATTGAAAAAGTAGGTTTTCAGAATGTGCACTATACCAAACTAACCTTTGGCGTTGTCGCTATACATGTTGGGTATAAGGTTTAATATAGTGAATTATGTTTATCAATACACACGATAGGAAACTTGTGAAAGTGCTAGTAGTCTTTATAATTGAGAAAATGCTTGATTTTCACAGCCATAGGATAACGCTTTAGCTATACCACATCATTCCGAAAGTTCTTGAGACCTTTTTATCGCAGCGGCGAAAGCTGTTTTTATAACTTTATATAAAGCGCCATCATTGGTAAATTTTTCTAGTGCGGCTTGGGTTGTACCTTTTTCGCTAGTCACCATAGCTCTTAATTGCGCTAACTGCAATGGGCTGTTCGCTTTAGTAAAAGCGGATCCGATAAAAGATTCTTCCGCCAATCTTAAAGCTATATCTTTAGGCAAACCTTGTTCTGCTGCAATTTGAGCGAGTAACTCAGTAAATAGAAAATAATATGCAGGACTACTGCCGGATGTTGCAACTACAACATCAATCAGCCCCTCTTCTTCAAGCCAAGTAAAAAATCCTGATTTCGAAAAAATCTTTTCAACCAATTCTAGTTGCTCTTTGCTTACTTCTTTATTTGCGACCGCGGCAGCTGCCCCTCTTTCAGCAATAATATTGATATTAGGCATAACCCGCACTATTGGATAACCTGAAAAAAATTTTTGCAAAAACGCAATGCTTTTACCTGCGGCTATAGAGATTATTAAAGGCTTTTGCCCTAATAGTGCGTTTTGATAAATTGGCAAAACCTCTTTCATTGCTTGTGGTTTTATCGCGAGTAGTATCGCATCAAACTTATGCCCAACTGGGTATTGATTAAATAATTTCACACCTAGCTCAGAAGCTACAAGCTCCCGATGTGGACTGTCTTCTGGCAAAATCACTGATATGTCATCTTTAGTGAAAAGTTCAGAATGCAACATGCTCCTCGCAATTGCCGAGCCCATATTGCCACAACCAACAAACAATACCTTCATTAATAATTCTCTGCTTCTTCTTTTTGCACTAACCCATGCTCTTGATAGTATTTAAGGGCACCATCGTGATAAGGCGCAGTTCTGCCTTCATTAGCCATTTTAGCTGGGTCTAATTTTTCCAAAACTGGGTGAAGCGCTTTAAATGCAGCAAGGTTTTCGAAAATAACTTTAGTAACATTATACACCATATTCTCACTCGCATCTGAGCTGGTAACAATTGTTGCATTAACCCCAAAAGTTTTTATATCCTGAGGCACCCCAGCATATATACCACCTGGAATTGTGCTACTTGAGAACTGAGGGTTGCCAGCAATAAACTTCTTTATTACATCATCATATACTTCCAATATCCTAATTTCACACATATTGCTAACTTCCTTCACAACTGCATTAGGGTGACCTGTTGCAAGGATCATAACATCTATATCACCCTTACACAAAGCTTTAGCTTGATCTGCTGGAGTTAATTCAGACAAAGTTTTGAAATCCGCTTTAGACCAATTTTTGGCTTTCATTATATCTGAAATCGTCGTTCTAACCCCAGAGCCTTCAAGCCCCACATTAACCACATGTCCTTTTATATCGTCAAATTTATTTATTTTAGAGGTTTTATTAACAATTACAGTAATCGCTTCATTGTGGAGAGAAAGAACATGTCTAAGCTTTTCATACCTACCTTTAGCGCTGAAAGCCCCAGTACCATTGTATGAATGCTCTTGCCAGTCAGATTGGATAATCCCAAAATCTATCTCTGCATTTTTTAAAGCTTCTATATTATATATAGATCCAGGTGTCGGATCTACCGAGCACCTAATACCCAAAGTTTTGCGCTCTTTATTGATAAGGCGGCAAACAGCGCCACCAGTTGGATAATACACTCCCATAACTGCGCCCGTGCCTATGACTATTAGCTTATCTTCGGGAACTGCTTTTTTAGGCTTGGCACTCCCTGAAGCAATCGAGAAATTGCAATTGAATATCAGGATTAAAGCGATGCATAACAGATGTAACAATGATTTCATGTTAATAAATAAAACTCTTATGTACTTGATGATAGTAACCATCAAGAAGTCATGCAAGTAATTTTGTGTACATTAAAACTGATGCCTATTGCTCCTTTGGAAATTTGACGCTATTAAACTCAGATAACTTAATATAGCTAATCCCTAGGATTTCATATCGCCCAGAGAAATTTTCAGAGTTTTGACGGACAGACTAGTTCACCCAGCTTGCGCTAATGGTTGATTATCGCTATTCAAATAACGCTTTAAATAGCTTCCTGTAACGCTCTCTTTAGAAGTAGCAACCTCCTCTGGAGTTCCACATGCAACTAATTTTCCACCTTTATCCCCGCCATACGGACCTATATCTACTACATAATCTGCTGTCTTAATCACGTCCAAATTATGCTCAATCACCACAACCGTGTTTCCAGCATCCACTAGAGTATGCAAAACCTTGAGTAGTTTTCCTATATCATCGGTGTGCAACCCTGTGGTTGGCTCATCTAGTATGTATAAAGTTCTCCCTGTAGATTTGCGTGAAAGCTCTTTTGCGAGTTTAACCCTTTGCGCCTCACCGCCAGAAAGTGTGGTTGCTGATTGCCCCACCTTCATATAGCCTAGCCCAACTTCCTGCAAAGCAATTAGCTTTTCGTGGATTAGCGGAACCTTGCGAAAGAATTCCTCAGCAACATCTACGGTCATATCTAAAACATCTGCAATTGAACATCCCTTATATTTAATTTCCAGGGTTTCCTTGTTATATCTCTTGCCTGCGCACTCTTCACATTTTACATATACGTCAGGCAAAAAGTGCATTTCTATTTTTATTACGCCGTCGCCCTCACAAGCTTCACACCTTCCACCTTTAACGTTAAAGGAAAAACGGCCAGGTTTATAACCTCTAACTTTAGCTTCGCTAATTGCAGAGAACCAATCGCGTATAGGCGTAAATGCACCAGTGTATGTTGCGGGGTTAGATCTAGGTGTGCGTCCAATTGGAGACTGATCTATCTCAATAACTTTATCTACATATTCAAACCCAGTTATTAGGTCATGTGGGCCAGGACTAGCCTTGGCGCCATGCAACCTTTTCACGGCAGCTTTATAAAGAGTATGGATTGTTAGGCTGGACTTACCAGAACCAGAAACACCAGTAACCGCCACAAAAGTTCCCAAAGGCATTTTTACATCAACATTTTGCAAATTGTTTGCCCTTGCACCTTTTATTTCAATAAATTTATTACGAAGCCCAGGTCTACGAGTTTTTGGCACAGGAATAAATTTTGCACCCGATAGATACTGCCCAGTAATACTTGAGTCATTACCAGCGATTTCTTCTGGTGTGCCCACTGCTATAATATTCCCACCATGAATACCAGCACCTGGCCCAACGTCTATTATATAATCAGAAGAGCGCATGGTATCTTCATCATGCTCTACCACCACAACGGAGTTTCCTAAATCACGCAAATTCTTTAGCGTATTTAAAAGCCTGTCATTATCGCATTGATGCAGACCTATTGATGGCTCATCTAATACGTATAACACACCTGAAAGTCCAGATCCTATCTGAGAAGCCAACCTAATTCTTTGGCTTTCTCCACCAGATAAAGTCCCAGACTGGCGGTTCAAAGTTAGATATTCTAACCCTACATCATGCAAAAACCCAAGACGCCTTCTAATCTCCTTCAACACTCGTTCAGCGATCTGGTTATGCTTATCAGAAAGTTTCTTATCCACCGTTTCAAACCACTTAACCGCCTCAGTAATTGTTAAGCGGCAGATTTCACCTATATTAACATTAGCAATCTTAACGCACAGAGATTCCTTTTTTAGCCGCATACCATCACAAGCGCTACAAGCTTTATTGCTCTGATATTTGGACATCTCCTCCCTTACATAATCACTTTCGGTTTTCTTCGCCCTTTCCTCAAGATATTTAATAACTCCCTCAAAAGGCTTTTTGAGAGTGTTTTTTCTAAAGCCATCATCGTACCTAAATGCAATTTCCTCATCGCCAGAGCCATAAAGAACAACCTTTTTAACTTCTTCAGGTAAGTCTTCATAAGGAGTGTAAATGCTAAATCCATAATGTTGCGCCAAAGATTCTAAAGTTTGCATATAAAATCTATTAGGCCCATTGGAGTATTTTGAGGTGGTTTTGTGCCAAGGTGCAATAGCCCCTTCCTTGATACTTAGCTTTGACTCAGCTATAACAAGATCAGGATCAAAATATACTTCCGTACCAAGGCCATCACAAGAAGGGCATGCTCCGTAAGGACTATTGAAAGAAAAAATTCTTGGCTCTATTTCTGTAAGAGTAAACCCTGTAATAGGGCAGGCAAATTTTTCCGAAAATGTTAGGATGGATCCTAGCTGATGCTCCCCTTCATAATCCTCTGGCAAGGACGCTATTTCAACGTGCAGTAATCCACCGCCTAATTTGATTCCTGTTTCAACACTATCAGCAAGTCTATTGCCCAGCTCTTCCCCAATTTCTAATCTATCTACTACTACTTCAATATCGTGCTTAAGGTTTTTATCAAGTGCTGGCAGTTCGTCAAACTCATAGAAATTACCATCGATTTTAATGCGCTGGAATCCTTGTTTTTGCAAATTCAAAAACTCTTTTCTATGCTCACCCTTTTGGCCTTTTACTATAGGTGCTAAAATGTAAAGACGGGTTTCTTTAGGGAGTTTATTAATTATTTCCACAATCTGCGATGGAGTTTGCTTTTCAATGGGCTTACCAGTGGCTTCAGAATATGGAACTCCGATGCGGGCATATAATAGCCTTAGGTAATCATAAATTTCAGTAGCTGTAGAAACGGTAGAGCGAGGATTTCGTGAAGTTGTTTTCTGATCAATAGCGATTGCTGGAGAGAGGCCAGTTATCGATTCCACATCGGGCTTATCCTGAATTTCTAAGAATTGCCTAGCGTATGCAGATAAGCTCTCCACATAACGACGCTGCCCTTCTGCATATACAGTATCAAAAGCTAAAGAAGATTTACCAGAGCCAGAAACGCCTGTAACTACTACCAACTGGTTCTTTGGAATATCAACAGTTACATTTTTTAGGTTATGTACTTTCGCACCGCGGACGCTTATAAAGTTTGAGCTCATCTATAACCAACTACAATTTTAATGTGAAAAGTATAACAGCGATCTTGTAATATTCAACTAATACTAACATCGCTAGCAAGATATAAAGACCCTGCTATTAATATGCGTGATGGACGATCCGCCTTAGATATGATAAGTTTCACCGCATCTGACAAGCTATCGCAAGCGTATGCCTCAAAGCCTAACTCCCGGGCGCCAGCTGCTATGTTTTCCGCTTTTTCGCCCTTTGGCTCGCTAACAACTTTAACTCCACACACAAGTTTTACTATACCTTTGAAATATTCAAGGAAGCCCTTTATATCCCTTTCACCTGTACGCCCATTGATAAGATAGGTTGGTTTATCTTGCCACAAATTGGCTATGGTCGCAGAGATCATCTGCGCTCCCCCAGTGTTGTGCGCGCCATCCACCCAAAGTTCAAATCCTTCCGGTAACATTTGATAAAGGGTCCCAGAGGTGATTTTTTGCATACGGGCTGGCCAAAAAGTGTTGGCAAGTCCGGCTTGGATATTGCTTGTGCTGATATCAAAACTTTTGCTTAAATATTTCATGCATGAAGCCACCGCCGCTGAAGCGTTGACTATCTGGTGTAATCCCAAAAGCGAAGGATGTGGCATTTGTATGCTATTTTTGTTCAAGAAATCATGAAATATGAACCCTGCCTCATTCACTTCAAAATTCCAATCTCTACCGCAGGCGAATAGTTCGGCGCTTACATCTTGGCATTTTTGCTCTATAACCTCTAGCGCTTCACTCATTTGCCATGATGAAACACACGGGCATCCAGGCTTAATAATGCCAGCTTTTTCATAAGCTATTTTAGCAATAGTGTCGCCTAGATATTCCACATGGTCAAAGCTAATTGGAGTTATCACGGAAAGCAGTGGGTTATCAATAACATTGGTAGCATCCATTCTGCCACCCATGCCAACCTCAAGCAGCAAAACATCAGCCGGTGCGCGCGAAAAAGCAAGAAAGGCTGCAGCGGTAGTTGCTTCAAAAAATGTCGTATGAACCCCTTCCGCTTGTAGCCTGGTTTCTTCCATAATTTCATATAAATAGCTATCTGTAATTTCTTGCCCACTTAGCATTATACGCTCGTTAAACCTACTGAGATGAGGAGAGATATATCTATGCACTTTATAACCAGAGTGTTCAAAGATGCTCTTTAGATAAGCAACTGTTGAACCTTTGCCATTGGTACCCGCCACATGGATAACCGGAGGCAGCTTGTTTTGAGGGTTACCAAGGCGAGCTAATAATTCTTGTACTCGATCTAGCCCTAGCATTATATCAGTTTTCACATGCGGTATTGGCCAATGCGGTAGATAAACCATAAGAACTTATTTATTTATTGTTATACTCGGTTTATAATCGCAAACGTATATACAATCTATTTAAAAATTATGCATCCTCGCACTATAAAAATTGGCAACATAGAAATCGGCAACCATTTACCGATGATCTTAATTGCTGGCCCTTGCCAGATGGAATCTAGAGAGCACGCTATAGAATGCGCAGACTATCTTACAAAAGTTGCCAATAAACTTGGCATCAAGTTGATTTATAAAACTTCTTTTGACAAAGCTAATCGCTCTTCCATTTCCGGTAAGCGTGGGATAGGGCTTGAGTCCGCTTTACCAGTACTTGAGGAAATAAAGCAAAAATTTGGCTGCCCTGTTATTACAGATGTACACAAAGAGTCACAAGTTGAAGAAGTGGCCAAGGTTGCTGATGTCTTGCAAATCCCTGCTTTTTTGTGCAGGCAAACCGATTTGCTTATTGCAGCTGGTAATACAGGCAAAGTCGTGAACGTGAAAAAAGGCCAATTTTTAGCTCCGTGGGACATGAAGAATGTTGCTGATAAAATTGCTTCAACCGGTAATACTAATATTATGCTAACCGAAAGGGGTGTGACATTTGGTTATAACCGCTTGATCAACGATATGCGAGCTTTGGATATAATGAAGGAAACTGGATACCCTGTAGTGTTTGATGCAACGCATTCCGTTCAAGAACCGGGAGGGCTTGGTGGCTCTACTGGTGGGGAGCGCAAATTTGTGAAAACTGTTGCCACTGCAGCTGCGGCTATCGGGATTGCAGCGCTCTTTATAGAAACGCATCCAGACCCGGATAATGCTCCAAGCGATGGCCCTAATATGCTTTCATTTACTGGGCTTGAAGACTTCTTGAAGCGCATTTGGGAATTTGATACTTTAGCTAAAAAGGCTTAAAATGGCTCGTAGACCTCAAGATTACAAGAAAGTTATCGTTTACAACCGAAAGGCCAAATATGATTATTTCATCGATGAAACATTAGAGGCTGGGATTGTTCTGGTTGGAAGCGAAGCAAAATCGCTGAGGGCGCATGATGTGAATATTAATGATGCCTATGTAGACCATGAAAATGGGGCAATGATGCTGATAAATTCATATATTCCAGAGTATGACAAAGCAGCAACAGCTTTCAACCACTCACCAAGGCGCACAAGAAAGCTGTTATTGCACAAACGCCAAATTAAAAAGCTCATTGGCATGATTAAAACCAAGGGCGTGACTATAGTTCCCCTCTCCGTTTACTTTAACAATAAAAATATTGCCAAACTCGAAATCGCCGTGGTGCGCGGCAAAAAAGAATATGACAAGCGCGAGTCGATAAAACAGGCAGATTGGAAGCGCGAGAAGGCGAGGATTATGGCTTCTTAGAAGGTCTAGGTGTTAAAACTAAAGCATTACAGACCGAATAGCCCTTGCAAGGCTATTGCAACATTTTGTCATATTTCATTGGTTGCCCGTCTAATGGCTAAACTGCTATTATGCAGTTAGTGAACACATTTTATTGCGCTATGTATTTTCAACAGACAGTAAAAAACCCAGTGAGCCTCAGCGGCATCGGTGTCCATAGTGGCAAGATTGTGGATGTGGCCATAAAGCCAGCTCCTGCTAACTCCGGGATAACTTTTAAAAGGGTTGATGTTTCATCAAATAATTTAATTAAAGCTAGCTACGAGAATGTAGTGGAAACCCAATTATGCACTGTTGTAGCTAATGAATCTGGTTTAAAAGTTTCCACCATTGAACATATTATGTCCGCTTTTTGGGGACTAGGAATTGACAATGCTTTAGTAGAAGTTAATGCCGAAGAAATGGCAATACTGGATGGTAGCAGCGCTCCATTTGTAGCAGCCGTAGATAGAGTTGGCGTTGCAATTCAAGGCGCTATGCGTAAATACATAAAAATTAAAAAGGAAATTTGCATAACAGATGCTGATAAGTTTGTAAGGCTTTCACCTTCAGATGAGCCTTCAGTTGAATGCTCCGTGGACTTCAACCACCCGATGATTGGCTACCAGAAAGCGAGCTTTGCAGAAATGAGTGGGAATTATGGTCATGAAATTAGCAGGGCAAGAACTTTTGGATTCGTCAAAGAAATAGAGGTCTTGAAAAACATGGGGCTTGCACGCGGTGGTTCGCTAGAAAATGCGATAGGCGTAAGTGAAACTGAAATTTTAAATCCTGAAGGATTGCGCTATAAAAATGAATTTGCCAAGCATAAGCTATTAGATTTAGTTGGAGATTTATACTTAGCAGGGCATAGGGTCATTGGAAAAATAGAAGCGCATAAATGTGGTCACCACCTTAATAATATGATGCTTAGAAGGCTATTCGCTTCTCCTGAAGTTTTTGATACAGTAGAGATGATGGTTCCTTTTTCGAGATTTTCTGGAAAACTGTATAATAACATTTCCCAAAAATAATTAGATGTAAGTTCATCTTTCGGCAACGCTACTTGGTAAAAATTGACTTTTTGATAGAGTTGCAATAATTCTCCACCGGCTGAAATAGTCAGTCTAAGCGCTGGCCCAAAAAATTCTTATAAAGCCGATTCAACTACAAAAAAGTCAAGAGGTTAAGGCAAGTGGGGCAATAACTAAGTTATTCCAAGAGTACTCCGATCAATAGACCTCTTCAGAAACTCTACTTCTGCTGCAAATTGCGTCGTCGCTCCGGTACTCAAATCCTCATGTATAGCTAATCCCTTATAAAATGGGTACGAAAATCAAGAATTTTCTCATAAATTTTTGCCTATTTTACGCATGGAATATAGATATATTTCAAAGGCAAAATAGGTGAAAATTTATTGAAAAGGCGTAGCATTAGCG
>JAJTHY010000069.1 GCA_021298045.1 Candidatus Jidaibacter sp. | reverse complement strand
ATTGAAATCCTTGATTATGCAAAACAGTAACACCGCACAGGTCAGAATACGTTTGAACGTAGACGGAGCGCAGAGAGGATCTATGGACAAAATTATACTATTAACGTTTGAATATAATAATTTAGAATTACCAGATGATAAAAGATTGATTAATCCATTAGGGTTTACAGTCACATCTTACAGAATCGATGATGAGAGGCTATAGTGCTAAGCGGTATAATGAAGTTTATTATTTTAACAGTTTTACTTATAGGTGCTGGATATTTAGCACAAGCAGCGCCGCTTACCTCCCCCACCCCTTCCAAAGGTAAACCTATCGCTCTTGATAGCAGAATCAAGACATACATATATAACGAAAATGAAGTATTCAGGCTTGTCATCCACCATGGTTATCAAACTAGTATTGAGTTTGCCGAAGGTGAGGAAATACAAACAATTTCCGTTGGAAATAATTATGCTTGGCAAATCACTCCTATAGGTAGAAGGCTGTTTATCAAACCTCTGGAAGAAAATATAGCAACAAATATGACAATCCTAACTAATAAACGCTCTTATCATTTTGATATCGAGTCCCGGTTGTTGTCTTACGCGGCTGATGACGAGCTGGTTTATGTGGTTCGTTTCTTTTTCCCAGAAAATGATTTTGATACTACTCGCTCTCAAATCATCACTACAGAGGCAGATCCAATACCCACAGTTAAACCATTTAACTTTAACTACACCTTTGCTGGCAAGGATGAATTTGCTCCTCTGAAGGTGTTTGATGATGGAATCAACACTTTTTTTAAATTCCCAGAGAAACTACATTTGCCTAAGTTTGAGGTTGTGAAAAATGATACCACTACTGAATTGACGCCAAGAAGGAAGGGAGAATATATAATTTTAAACTCAGTTGCCAAACATTTGAGATTAGTATTTCACGGAAATCACGTGGTAAATGTATACAATGAGAAACCATCTAGTGGAGGGTATTGATGAAAGACAATTCTTCACAAGACGATATCTTAACCAAAGAGCCTGAGATTGACCCTGGCAATGGTTATCCATCTCCCAATGATGCTGAGCCTGATAGCGGACTCAGGGCAACACCTTCTATGGCTGAAAATCCATCATCTCAAAATTTTAAGGAGACTATAGTTGCACCCCCTTCATTTTCTTCTGTAGCTACTGCTTCAGGGTCAAAGAAATTAATTTTAATCGGGATGTCTGGAGTTGTACTTTTAGGGATGTATTTTATTTTCAAGGAAATAAGTAATAGCAATAAAGTTGAAAAAACCCCTTCGGAAAAAATTCAAGAACGATCTCAATTAGAAGCACAAAAAATAATTAAAGAGGCAAAACCCATATCTAGCGCAGATGAGTTACAAGTTGTGCGCACACCAAATTTGCCAGAAACTCCTCCAATACAAGCACCTCAGCCACCAGACCCTCCCCCTCCTCCGGTGCCTTCAGTGCCACAAGCGCCTATATTCCCTCAGATCAACACAACTTCTGAGCCAGCTTTTTCGCCCCAAATAAGTACAGAGGTTTTCACAGGAAGAGGAGATGACGAAGCTCGCTTGAAGGCTCTTGAAGCAAGAAGGAAGTCCTCTATAATGGTTTTGGGTGGCAGCAATGCAGACTCTGGAAACAACCCAAAGGAAGATAAAGATAAGCCTGCTGATAATGCAGCTAAAGATAAATCTTCTTTCCTAGGTTTTGGAGAAGGAGCGTTTGGCGGAGGAGGACTTGCTAAAACAAAAGCTACCCAAGTCAAAGCAACCCAAATTGGTGATCTGGGTAGTTTAATAGCTCAGGGTAAAATTATTCATGCAGTTTTAGAAACAGCCATAAACACAGACTTACCAGGCACCTTAAGAGCAATAATTACCAGAGACGTTTATGCGGAAGCTGGCAATAATGTACTTATACCAAAAGGTTCTAGGGTGATCGGCAAGTATGAAACTCAGGTTAAATCTGGCCAGGTGCGTGTTGGCGTTATGTGGGGAAGATTAATTCGCCCAGATGGCGTTGATATTGCTATTGAATCACAGGGAACCGATACCTTGGGTAGATCTGGAATTGCTGGATATTTGGACGATAAATTCTTTACCAAGCTTAGCAATGCTTTCTTAGTTTCGTTTATGGTACCCGCTATTACGGAGAAAATTTTTCGTGTTAAAGGGCAAGATGATCCTATTCAAACTACCACTTCAACCAATGCTTTGTTAGGGCCTACAGTTTCTACAACCAAAACCACAACCTTTAAGCAAGAGCAGCTGAAGGAAAGCTCTGATAAATTCAATGAGATTATTGGTAAAACAATTCAAGATTCTTTTGCTACTACGCCTACTATTTTCATTGACCAAGGAACTGAGGTTAACATATTTGTGAATAGAGACTTGATATTTCCATCTGACGCCATGGTTGGCGGTGCTAAAATGGTAAGGTAATATAATGAATTATGTTTATCAATACACACAAGTAGTAGACGACAGGAAACTTGAAAAAGCGCTAGGAGTCTTTGTAATTAAGCCTTGTGCGCCTATAATAAATAGGTGCGGATGCGCAAATTACAATAGCGACAACGTCAATTTTTCAAGTTAACGGAGTATATAATGAGTTTAACTGCATTAGAAACTTATCTTGAGCCGCTAAAACGGGTCTTTGCTGAAGAAGGGGTTAGTGAAATATCCATAAATCGCCCATTTGAAGCATGGATAGAAAATAAAGGCGATATTAGATACGAAAGTATGCCTGAGTTGGACTTAGAGCATTTAAAGGGCCTTGCGCAGTTGGTCGCTCAGTCCACCGAGCAGCGCATTAGCGAAGAAACTCCATTACTTTCAGCCACATTACCGACAGGGTTTAGAATTCAAATAGTGATGCCCCCCGCTTGTGAGCCTGGCACTGTTGCTATGTCTATCCGTAAACCATCCACCATTAAGATGGATTTAAATGCGTATGAGCAAATGGGAGCATTCAATAATACTTCCTATGATGAACTAAAGGATGAAAATACTGAAAAGCTTAGTAACTTGTTGGCGGAAAAGAAATTTAAAGAATTTCTGATAATGGCAGTTACAACTAAACAAAACATCATAGTAAGCGGTGGTACATCTACTGGTAAAACAACTTTTACTAATGCCATGCTTAAAGCTATCCCTGATGAAGAAAGAATGATAACTGTTGAAGACGCAAGGGAAATAGAGCTCTCTAACCATCCAAACCGAATCCATTTAATAGCCTCTAAAGGTGGCCAAGGGCGTTCAAAAGTAAATACTCAGGATCTCATAGAGGCATGCTTAAGATTGCGGCCAGATCGAATAATAGTTGGAGAGTTACGCGGCGCGGAAGCTTTTAGCTTTTTAAGAGCAATAAATACCGGTCATCCTGGCTCCATATCCACCTTACACGCCGACACGCCAATGATGGCAATTGAACAGTTAAAGCTCATGGTTATGCAAGCGGGCCTTGGTATGCCCCCCGCTGAAATAAAAGAATATATCTTGAACGTTATTGATATTGTGATTCAATTAAAAAGGGGTGCAAACGGTCGTAGGTTTATATCAGAAATTTATTATCGTGATGCAAGAAAATAAAAGAGTGCTCTATGCGTGATGGATTTGTAAATACTTTTAGAAATTTGATACTAGCTTTCTTAGGGGGTATATTCCTCCTATGTTTATCTTTGTATATCAGCTCATTAGCATTTTTATTTTCAGAATATCCAATCCAATCTCTTAGCTTAGATTTGATAGTGTCTCTAAAGCCTACGGCTATTATGTACACTTGGTTTACATGGTGGATTGCAAATTTCAAAGTAATACCTTTCCTTTATCATAATTACTTCATTGCCCGACTTCTTGGCAGCTTGTTTCTTCCTTTGCTTATAACCGTGCTTTTGGTATGGAGATATCGCCATGAAATTTACGAACGCAGGCCATTTAAACGGGAGGAATCTCTACATGGTGATGCTCATTGGGCTGATGAGAGTGATATTAAATCTGCAGGATTGCGCTCTAAGGGCGGCTTAATGCTTGGTCAGGATAAAAGAGGGTACTATGTTGCGGGCGGTTATCAGCACGCATTGTTATTTGCTCCTACTGGTTCTGGTAAAGGTGTGGGGTTTGTAATTCCAAATTTGTTGTATTGGGATGAATCGGTTTTTTGTCATGATATTAAGCTTGAAAACTATGAGTTAACCAGCGGTTGGCGCAAAAAAATGGGACAAGACGTTTATGTTTGGAGCCCCGCAGACCCAGACGGATACACGCACTGTTATAACCCAATCGATTGGGTCAGCTCAAAACCTGGGCAGATGGTGGATGATGTGCAAAAAATTGCCAACCTGATCATGCCTGAAAAAGAATTCTGGAATAATGAAGCGCGTTCGTTATTTTTGGGGGTGGTACTTTACCTACTTGCTGTGCCAGAGAAAGTAAAATCTTTTGGTGAAGTAGTACGCACCATGCGCAGTGATGATGTTGTGTATAATTTAGCAGTAGTGCTTGATACTATTGGCCAAGATATTCACCCGGTAGCATATATGAATATCGCAGCATTCCTGCAGAAAGCGGACAAAGAGCGAAGCGGTGTTATCTCTACTATGAACTCCAACCTTGAGCTTTGGGCAAACCCATTGATTGATACTGCCACCGCGTCAAGCGACTTTAATATTCTAGAATTTAAAAAGAAAAAAGTTACAGTTTATGTAGGGTTAACACCTGATAACTTAAAGCGTTTGCAACCTCTGATGCAGGTATTTTATCAACAGGCCACAGAATTCTTATGTCGTAAAATGCCTTCCAAAGAAGAGCCTCACGGCGTGTTGTTCATGATGGATGAGTTTCCAAGTCTTGGTAAGATGGAGCAATTTATGACTGGTATCGCTTACTTTAGGGGTTATCATGTTCGCCTATTCTTAATTATCCAAGATACCGAGCAGCTTAAAGGTATTTATGAAGAATCGGGGATGAACTCGTTTTTATCCAACTCAACTTACAGGGTAACCTTTGCTGCAAATAATATGGAAACAGCGAACTTAATCTCGCAACTAGTGGGGAATAAAACCGTTGATCAGGCATCTTTAAATTCACCTAAATTCCTAGATTTCAACCCAGCTTCACGCTCTGTAAACGTATCTAAAGCGCAGCGTGCATTGTTGCTTCCTCAAGAGGTGATAGGTTTACCT
>JAJTHY010000102.1 GCA_021298045.1 Candidatus Jidaibacter sp. | reverse complement strand
GTTCCAATTGAGCAGCAGCTAAATGGTGTTGAGCATATGTTATACATGAACTCCACTTCTTCTAATGACGGTAGCGCTAGTATCTCTATTACTTTCGAAGTTGGCACAAATGTTGATCAAGCTCTTATAGATGTAAGTAATCGCCTGAAATTAGTAGAGCCCAAGCTACCAGAAGAAGTTAGAAGGAATGGTGTGTCAGCACTCAAAAAAAGTTCCTCGGCTGTTTTGATTGCAAGCTTGCAATCAAAATCTCCAATAATGGGAGATGTGGAGTTAAGTAACTATGCAGCAATTAATATTTTAGATGAACTCAAGCGAGTAAAAGGGGTTGGAGATGCCAAAATAATGGGTGCAAAGTCTTACTCTATGCGCATATGGTTTAAACCAGACAGGCTTAGCTTTTATGGCCTTACGGTATCGGATGTTGTAGCCAGCATTAGAGAGCAAAACTCTTTATACGCAGTTGGGAAAATTGGTCAGATACCTACATCGGAGCCAGTTGATTTAACTCTTGCAGTTGCAACTGTGGGAAGGCTTGTTAATGAAGAAGAATTTGGAGAAATAAGTCTTAAAACCAATGCTGATGGATCAGCTATAAAATTACGAGATGTGGCAAGTATTAAGCTTGGAGCGGAAGATTATGAAACATATGGTCAGCTAAACGGGGGGCCTGCAACTTTGATAGCTGTGTATCCACAGCCGGGAGCAAATATACTCGCTGTTGCAGAAAAAACCATTAAGAAATTTGAGGAGTTAAGTAAGTTGTTTCCATCTGGGGTATCATACTCAATTCCTTACGACACCACAAGGTTTGTTAAAATCTCGATTAAAGAGGTGGTTAAAACTTTGTTTGAAGCAATCTGTTTGGTATTTTTGGTCGTATACTTATTTTTACAAAATTGGAGAGCAACCCTGATTCCTTGCCTTGCTGTGCCTGTTTCTATAATTGGCACATTCGCTGGAATCTATTTGCTTGGGTTTTCCATTAACACATTAACTCTATTTGGGTTAGTTCTAGCAATAGGTATAGTGGTTGACGATGCAATTGTAGTGCTTGAAAATGTTGAGCGCATTATGAGCGCTGAGAAGCTTTCTGCTAAAGATGCGACGATAAAAGCGATGCATGAAGTTACAGGGCCAGTGATCGCTATAGTTTTAGTTTTATGTGCTGTGTTTATTCCAGTTTCTTTCTTAAGTGGAATGACAGGGCAGTTGTACAAGCAATTTGCTGTAACTATAACTATATCTGTGGTGATTTCTGGTATTGTTGCTCTTACTCTTACACCCGTTTTATGTGTGATGCTTTTGCGAGATGGCGTGCATGAAACCACAAATAAATTTTTTATTAGGTTTAATCTCTTATTTGAAAGAGCTTCCAATTACTTTGGTGGGCTAGTTGAAAAATCCATTAGGCGAGGAGTCTTAATGCTGTTTTTATATTTGACCATGCTTGTTTTTACCTATGGCTTATTCCAAACTGCGCCTAAAAATTTTGTGCCTAAAGAGGACCAAGGATATTTGCTTGCCAGCATTAATCTTCCGGATGCAGCATCCATTACTAGAACCCAAGGCGCTGTGGGAGATCTTACCAAAATAATAAAAACCCATCCAGCGGTTAAGGATGTGATTTCATATAGCGGATTTGATATTTTAAGTGGTGGCATTAAATCTTCATCAGCAACTATTTGGGTTACTCTTAAGGATTGGGATGAGCGTAAAGCAAAAGGTATGGATGTGGATAGTATTGCTGCATTTATAATGGGTAAAGGGTATTTCATTAAGGAAGCGTCGGTTATTGCTTTTAATGTTCCTAGCATACCAGGTTTGGGAACTACCGGGGGATTCGAAGCTTTTTTGCAAAATCGTGGAAATAGCCAAATAGCGGGATTGAATGGGGCGCTGCAAAACATCTTAGAAGGGGCTAAAACAGCTCCGCAAATTCGTGGGGTTCATTCATCGTTTCGAGCTAATGTCCCTCAATTATTTGCAGAGGTTGATAAGCAAAAAGCTAAATCTCTTGGCGTGCCTCTTAATTTTATTTATGAAAATTTAGGTGCAGCATTAAGCCCTGTATATGTTAATGATTTCAATAAATTTGGGAAAAGCTATAAGGTGTTGCTGCAAGCGGATGCTAAGTATAAGAGCTTTCCAGAAGATATAGGTAAGATTTATGTAAAATCTCTTTCCGGGCAGATGATACCTATGAGTGCAATTGTGGCATTAACTGAGATTAAAGGTGTTGAGCAAATAGATAGGTTTAATGGATTTGCGGCAGCGAGAATTAACGGTGAAGCTGGCGTTGGCTATAGCATGGGGGATGCAATGGGAGCGCTAGAGGATATAGTTGCGGAAAAATTGCCAAAAGATTTCACGGTCGCCTGGAGTGGGGAATCGTATCAACAAAAGCAAACTGGTAACACGGCGACATTTGCTTTTGTGTTTGGGATAATTGCCATTTTCCTAATTTTAGCTGCTCAATATGAAGAATGGTCTCTGCCACTTGCTGTGTTACTGGTGGTGCCTTTTGCAGTGTTGGGAGCTCTTATTGCCATTTTAATAAGGCACATAGCTAATGATATTTATTTCCAAGTTGGGATAATAACTTTAATTGGGCTCAGCGCTAAAAATGCTATCTTGATTGTGGAGTTTGCCAACCTGAAAAGGAAGGAAGGACATGATATAATAAATGCTTTAGTAGAATCTGTAAGGCTTCGCTTTAGGCCAATTGTCATGACTTCACTTGCTTTTATTTTAGGGGTGGTG
Source organism: Candidatus Jidaibacter sp. (assembly GCA_021298045.1). GTDB lineage: Bacteria > Pseudomonadota > Alphaproteobacteria > Rickettsiales > Midichloriaceae > JAJTHY01. The sequence goes on along the minus strand of JAJTHY010000102.1, from coordinate 425 downwards.
CCGCTTTTGCTTAGTAGTGGTGCGGGTGCGAGTAGTAGGCATTCCATAGGTACTGGCGTATTTGGGGGCATGTTATTTGCAACCTTCATTGGAGTTATATTTGTACCTGTGTTTTACTATTGGGTTGTGCAAAGAAAAATATATGATTCTCAATCAGGGCGACCGCATTAAAATTCAGAAGCAACGGCGTTACAACACGAACATGGATAAAAGCTTCAATTAATACCTTGTAATTTAAAGCAAAAACCTCTAAAATCTTCGCTGTGAATGTGGCGCTCCATCTGCTCATAGTCATTCCCGCGCAGGCGGGAATCTATAAATTCTGGTTGTGTAGCCTGGATCCCCGCCTACGCGAGGATGACAAAAAGGGTAGTGGTCCTGCAATGACACTCATTATGCTAATTAACCATTTTTTGACGACGCCT
>JAJTHY010000090.1 GCA_021298045.1 Candidatus Jidaibacter sp. | reverse complement strand
AGGATACCAAAACTGATGACATCATCCAAGCTGCTTTGCCTCTTGTTACCAACCTTCTTGAGGTTGATGCAGTTAAAGATGGCATAAGCGCACTAATACAGAATGATGCTGTAAATGCAATTATCATCGAGGCTTATAAGCTCAGCGATCCCAAGGCCAAGCCGGAAGAGATAACCTTGATAACCGAAATTCTTAAAGGCCCGATCGCGAAAATTATAGATCTTTGCGGTGCGCTTCTACAGGCTATCTCATCAGATGATATAAAATCTATATATGATGCCTTTAACGTCAAAGAAACCAAAGACTTTCTAGCAGGCGGGCCAGATGCGCCAGGGATCCCAGTAGCACTCATAACCGCTTGTATCCCACTGGCAAAAAAACTACTTAGCTCTCCAATTGTACTTGGCTGCATTAAGTCTATTATTACCAATCAACAATTAGATACAGCACTGAAAAACTTTTTGGGCGAAGATAGTAAAGCTTATAAACACTTCACTTGGCTTAAGGGGGACTTTGATAAAATCGCCTCTCTCGCATCAGAGTTGTTAAATGTCATAGATTCCCAAGAAATAGGAATGTTATTACTAAAAGTAAATTCTTATATTGAAAATCGTAAATCATCAGAGAATAAAAAAAATGTTGATAAGGATTTCATCATAGCCCTGTTTCCATATATCGCGGAAGATAAAACCAACATTTTATCTACTATATCAAAATTAGAAAATCTTACTCCTCTTGTTAACAGCTATATTAAGTCTTTCTACAGTGAAAAAGTTACATTAGTATTCGCAAATCTCGAAACAAGTATATCGCTCGCAACGCCATTGCTTAAAACTCTTAATGAAGGCCAAAATAAATTTGGTGACCTGGTAGATGTTGTTCTGGAAAACATCTATAAGGCTGAAGCCATTGACGCAATTGATAAAGCGATAGAAAGCTATAACAGAAAACCAGTTGAAGACACGCTTAAAAAACAGTTAGCAGAAGTGCTTAAAGCAACCGGCAAACAAAGTTATTTTAAAGATATATTGAACTACATAACGGAAGTAGATAAGCCAGGAAAAGGCAAGTACCAGCAAAAAATTGATGATAGCGCTAATATAAAAGCGCTGGCTGAAACTTTAAACCAAATATCAGGCACGTTTGCGAATGAAGCCAGCTCCGGCAAAGAGAACGAGGCAAAAGCAGCTGCAGCCGATGACAAAGAATTTAATGTCATACTAAGCACAGTAAAGAGAGTTGCGGGCGCTCCAGAATTTGAGAAGCTATGCAAGCATTTGATTAAAAAAGTAAAAATCAGAGACAGTAAGTCTCATAATGAAACAACAAAAATTGCTAGAGACCAACAACTGCTAGAGATGGCTCAGTACTTTTTTGGGTCTGACAACACCTATGCCTCCCTCCCCCATTTACTTGAGTCTATACAAAAGTATGAAGCTTGGAAGAAAAGTGGGGCAGATGATAAACAGAAATCAGCTCAAGAATGCTATTTAAGTGTAGCAGGGTTTTTAAGAGAGCTAGAAGCGATATTGGGAAACTTTAAAAACCTCACTGATTATAACGAAGTTGTAGCTGATTTGTTACATGAGGTAATCCCAGATAATATTAAATATCACTTTACCCTTGCTGGGCATGATGTTGATTCACTAGTGGAAACAGTGTTTGCTGATACAACTCAAGTTACTGCTCTACTCCCAACAATTGCAAAAGCTGTTTTGGGCATATCTGGCGTTACCTCTGCAATTACCAATACCTTATTGTCAAACCCCTTGTTTGTGGTAAGAACGCTAGCAAGCGCCGCCTACTCTGCCACCATCAGTGCAACAGATATTTTAAGCCCAATTCTTCAATCTTCCCCTGCAGAGAAAACTGATTTCAAACAGCTAGTAAACGATTATGCGACTGGGGATCAAGATGAATCAGTTAAACTCAAAATGCGGAGGGGTAATTTCAGAGGGGCAATTTATGGGGAGCTTGGGTTTAAAAACCTTATAGTAACAAGGCTTGAGCATAACTGCGCCGTAAGCTTAGATAGATCCAACATATCCCACCTTAAATTCACAGATTCTGAGATCAGCGGCATAACTGCTATATGCTGCACTGTTTATAACATGACAATAGAAAATTCAACTGTAACCAATTTAGATTTTTCTAATACCATTAGAGAAACATTAATTATAAAAAACTCCACCTTGGATGCTAAAACCTTTGTGTCTTTAATCAAGTGCATGGAAAAGGACAAGTTAAAAATAGAAAACATAACAATTAAAGGCAGCTTAAGCTTTGCATGTAATGGGGATGAAACGCTACTCCAGAAAGCCAGGGACCTTAGAGAGGCCTACAAACCTGCTAAACAAAAGGCTAACACAACCATAACTATCACCCCACATAGTGGAAATATAGGTCCCCTTGCTAGACAAGGCACACCACCTACAGCTGCATCTATAACTGCACCTACCTCCTCACCTCTTATATCAGGCAGCGCGCAAGTCCCAGGAAATAATCCAGAAACAGGCATTGACAGAGGCAGAGGATATACTGAGTGATATCTACAAATTCAAAATCACTCTCTAGCATTACCTTCTGTTGCTTGTTTATAAAAAGTAAGTGCTGCGGCATTAAAGGTATAACCTAGCGTTGTAAGTAAAAGTTTAGGCCCCATTCCAGAAAACGGAGCTTTCCAGCCATGTTCTTGTATTGCTGTTGTAGCAAGTTTTAATGTAGAAACATCTTTAGGGGCACCAGGTTTCTGCCTAAGAGACTTAGCCCATTCCAAAGGCAAACTTGCCACAGCCACAGACATGGAAGAAAATAGAGATGTAACAACCATCTGTTTTTCCTTCTTCTCTGGGAATAATTCTTTACTCTTTTCTGCAGCAAAAGTATGAGCCACGTAAAGAGTTGTGCACATAAAAATTTGCTTGGAAAGATACACACTATAGCCTTTTGTAAGTTTTTGCCAAATTTCAAGTGGACCGCTAGACTCTTTCAAATACTCTGTTAGCTTTTGATCTTTAGCTGTAGAAGCTTTATAAAATGTTGCGATCCTATCAGGTATCACAGAAACTGTGGCATCAAAAGATCCAAATAAAACGCCTGCTAATACATTAACTGCGATTTTGTTACCTGCCAGTTCAGGAGCATGTTGCTGCAACTGTTTTTCAACAAATCCCTGTGCTTTTAGCATTACTGGAGTTTTATATGCGGCCTTGCCAGATTCTCTAAAGATAGATGGCACCAAACCTTTGAACATCCCCCTCTCCCAAACCAAAGCTAATCTATCTACAAGTAAAGCATCCATGGTAACTTGGCTAATAGTAACTAACCCGGCCAAAGGTTGGGTTATTATCGTACCAAAAATTCCTTTTAAAAGTATATTACCTAAAGTAACTTTTGTTAGATCGCTTTGTTTATCCCAAGCTTCACGCATTTTACACACCTATAATAATTATTTAAGGAGAGTATAATAAATAAAAATTTAATATAAATACAATAAATTTTTCATAAGATTGCATCTATAAATTTTGGCACAAAATT
>JAJTHY010000133.1 GCA_021298045.1 Candidatus Jidaibacter sp. | reverse complement strand
ATATTATTTTCAACAATTTAACTATGGATTGCTTAATATTGCTTTTTTATTAAGAAAACGAATTTTTATATATCTATCTTAACTTTCTTTTCCCATATGAGTCTTAGCGCATTGGTGATTGCAATAACATCTATCAGCTCTTGAAGTAAGGCGCCAGAAACAGGTGATATAAACCCAGCAGCGGCGAACCCCATACCTAAGACGCTTAGAAGCATGCCGCCTACAGCACTTTGCATAACTATCTTTCTCATATTTATGCTTAGATGAATTAGCTCATCGACTTTAACCAAACTGTTTTCCATTATCACAGCGCCTGCTGCCTCAGAAGTAACATTAGATTCATGCCCAAAAGCAATAGCGACAGTCGCAGCCCTCATGGCTGGTGCATCATTAATACCATCACCCATAAATAACGTTGGAGCCTTTTTGTTCTCTTCCTCTACAATCATCAGTTTTTGCTCTGGTGTCTGCGACGAAAGCGTATCTTTTATACCAAGCTTTCCTGCAAGATACAGCACTTCAGACTCTCTATCACCTGATACCAACATTATCTTGTTAAATTGATGTGATGGCCCTAAGTGAGAAACAAATACCTTACTATCTTTACGCATCTCATCGTGAAATTTAAACAAAGCTGCATATTTGCCGTCTTTTAAAATTACGCATTCAAGACCACTGCCCTGCTCTGGCAGTATGTCTTGTATTTCCTTAGAAACTTTTTGTCTATGAGTTATCTGTAAATCGCTATCTAAAACCTTTCCCTTTAATCCACTACCGGGTAATTCCGATATTTCTGTAGCTTGCGGTACAAATAGCTTACGCTTTTTAGCCTCTTTTATTATAGCAGATGAAAGAGGATGCTTAGAGTATCTTTCTAGGCTTGCAACATAACTGAGAATCTCATCAGGATTTATACCATCTGCAACAGAAATTTCGGTAAATGTAGGTTTGCCATATGTTAGTGTACCTGTTTTATCAAATATAGCAGTTTTACATGTTGGTATGCGCTCTAAAACTGCAGGATCTTTTATTATTATACCGTTCTTAGCAGCGATTGATATAGCGCTTATTATAGTTACAGGAATAGCTATTAAAAGCGGGCAAGGAGTTGCAATTACCAATACCGATAAGAATCTTATTGCATCACCTGTATATATCCAAGCGCCAGCTGCTATTACAAGCGCAACGGGTGTGAATACAGCCCCAAGTTGATCACCTATCCTACGAAGTTTTGGTCGCTTTTCTTCTGCATTTTGCATCACCTCCATTATCTTTGCATATCTGGAATCTGAAGGTAATTTATCTGCCTGTATTATAATCGCATTGTCTCCATTTACAGCACCAGATATAACAGCAGCACCTGGAGCTTTTGATATTTTATATGGCTCACCTGTTAAGTATGCCTCATCCATCGAGCCATGACCGCTTACAACAATTCCATCTACTGGGGAAACCTCATGAGGGTATATAACTATCAGATCGCCTATCTTTATATCCATTGTTTTGATATCTAGTATATTTGCACCTTTTTTTAAATGGGCAATTGTTGGCATACGTTCAGCAAGCGCTAAAAGAACCGAGGAAGCTTTTTGCGTTGCATAAACCTCTAAAGCCTGACCTCCCGATAGCATAAGTATTACCAAAGCTGCAGCTAAGTAAGATTCTAACAATACAGCTGTTATAAGAGCAATTGCTGCAAGTAAATCTGTGCCAAAGTTACCTTTAAAAACTTGTTTAAATATCTCAAAAACTAGAGGTATACCACCTAATGCTATTACTATGTATATGGATAGCAGATCAATACCTATTCCCGCTATTGTATAATGTATGTCTAGTAAATGAAAAGTCGTGTATAAACCAATCGCAATCAAGTCTATAAGAACTATAAAAAAGTTCCATTTTGAGGTCTGTTCCGGCATTTAAGTAACTTCTTAAAATAGATTAGTTAAATGATATATAAGTTCTCTAATTAATCTAGAACTAACTAGGCAATATTCTACTTCCACCAGATGTTTCTAAATTCGTAAATCTAGTTGTAGCAGTATCAAATCTTATAGACACATTACCTACAGGGCCATTTCTTTGCTTTGAAACTAGGATCTCTGTAATATTTCTAACTTTATCCATCTCCTGCTGCCACTGCATGTATTTTTCACCTTGCGCTTCTTGAGGCATCTTGCGAGATAGATAGTACTCATCTCTATATATAAACATAACAACGTCAGCATCTTGCTCGATGTTACCACTTTCCCTTAAATCCGAAAGCTGTGGGCGCTTATCGTCCCTTGTTTCCACTGCACGAGAAAGCTGCGATAGTGCAATAACTGGTATGTCTAACTCTTTGGCGATTGCTTTTAAGCCCTGGCTTATCTCACCAATTTCTTGTATACGGCTCTGCTCAACACCTGGGGAACCTCTTACTAGCTGCAAATAATCGACAACTATAAGCCCTAAATTATGCTGCCTTTTAAGCCTTCTAGCTCTTGTTCTGAGTGCGGATATAGTGATTGCAGGTGTGTCGTCTATGAAAACAGGGATTTCCGAGAGCTCAGTTGTCTGTTTTAGCAACACTTCGAACTCTTGCTTGGATATATTACCAATTCTTATTTTGCTTCCATCTATGCCCGTTTTAATGGCAATAAGCCTATTTGCAAGCTGCTCTGATGACATCTCCAACGAAAATATACCAACAGATTTTTTGGCAGCTATATCTTTTTCTTTCATAAATGCTTCTGCCGCATTTAACGCTATATTTACAGCAAACGCCGTTTTACCCATTGATGGACGTGCGGCTAGAATTAACAAATCTGATGCTTGTAACCCACCTAAAACTTTATCAAGATCTGTAAATCCGGTTGTAACACCAGATATATTTGCACCCTGTTTTCTAGCTTTATCTATTCTTTTTATGCTTTCTATTACACTTTCTCTCAAGGTGGAAAATCCAGAGTCAGAATCACCCGTTGATGCTAAGCTAAAGAGCTTGCTTTCTGCCTTCTCCAAAAGCCTTTGAGAGTCATAATCTATCTGGTTTTTAAAGGAATCAGCTACTATTTCCTCACCTATTTTTATCAGCTTTCGCTTCATTGAGGTTTCGTATATGTCTTTTGCATATGGTATCAAAGTCATAACAGATGCTGAATTTGCAGAAAGCTTTAAAAGGTAATCTAAGCTAGAAACACCCAAAGACTTAAAATCTGCCTCTGTTTCAAAATAGCTTTTTAAAGTTACAGGGCTTGCAACAAGTCCCCTTTCATAAAATTTAGATATAGCTTGAAATATTTTCCCATGAAGCGGTACAAAAAAATGTTCTGAATGCAAGAAATCTGAGATATTATTAAGATGCTCGTTGTTATTAAGCAAAGCACCGATCACCGCTCTTTCTGCCTCAACGTTTTGAGGCAACGAATTTTCAGTTGTCTGATTATCGTTTATGTTCAGCAATACTTCTGGATTTATTTTACTTAATGCCATAATTTTTTACTCTCTCAACCAGTAACTTGACATTTTCTATTGGTGTTGTGGGCAAAATCCCATGACCCAAATTAAATATCAAATTTCTTCCAAAGGTGGTATGGAGAATGTTATCACATTCTTTTATAATTTGCTCCTTATTTCCGTATGCTAAAGTAAAATTATCTAGATTTCCTTGTATTACCTTATCTCCACGAATCTTATTTGTATAAATTATGTTTGCAAATTGATCTAACGCTATACAATCTGCATAATCATGTTCAAAAAATTTACTTATATTAGATCCTGCTTGCCTTGGAAACACGATTGTTTTTATACTTGAATGCTTTTCTCTTATATATTTTATAATCTCTAAATTTGGTTGATATACATATTTATCAAATTGAAAAGATGGTAGAACACCTGCCCAAGAATCAAATAGTTTAAATACTTCGATTCCACCTGAGACTTGATGATCTATATATATTTTTGTAGCTTCTATTATGGTTTTTATCAAAGAATCAAAAGTTTTTTCCTGTTCTATTATAAACTTTCTTACAGATTCAAAATCATCATTACTTGATCCACCATTTATCATATAAGCTGCAATTGTAAATGCAGAACCTGCAAATCCTATCAAAGCAGTATTTTTAAAATTTAATTCTAGCTCTTTCTTCGTAATTGATATCCCTTTCTTTACCGTATCAAATATCTCTAAACTTAAATCTTTAATGTTTGGTAACGTCTTTTCGTTCTCTATCTTTTTTAAAGATGGACCATGATTTTTAACAAATTTAACTTCACTACCAAGAGCTTCACACACTATTAGTATGTCTGAAAATATTATTGCCGCATCAAATCCAAATCTTTCAATTGGTTGTAGTGTAACCTCACATACAGCTTCTGGATTTAAACAAAACTTAATGAAATCTGGGAATTTATTTCTTACTTCCCAGTACTCAGGCAAATACCTACCTGCCTGTCTCATTAACCATATTGGAACAGTCTCAGTTGTTTTGTTAGATAGTACATTAAGGATAGGTTTAGAAATCATAAAATAAAGAAATATTATATCTTATTACTTTTTATTTATTAATAGTGTTAATTTGTTAATTACTCATTTTCCACAAGTTATTAACATAGATATTAACATATGATATATCAGATAAAATCTAATCTAGATATACATAATTCAAAGTTATTAATAATTGTTAATACTATTTATTAACACTGTATAACTTGTGTATAAAGACAAAATTATTAACAATCCAAATTATCTACAGAGTTATTAACATAAAATTATGTTAGTTATTAATAATTATTAGGAAGTTAAAATGCGGTTTGCTAAGGGCTCTAGAGACACTTTAGGTGTAAACTTATTCACAAATGATAAATCTTGTATTCCACCTAGAGTATCCAGATATTCTACACAAAAAAAATCAGGAAAAGTTGTTAAATCCATGCCAGCATTTTTTAAGATCTCTGCATATAGGATTCTGGCTATGCCAAAATTACCCATCTGCATTGCTACATGAATAGGGTGCCTTGTTAAGTTATCGAGAGCATTAAGACATATTAGATTGCTGCTTAAAAGAGACTTTAAAACCTCGGTAAATCCACAAAAAGCTGCTATGTGCAATCCGTTCATTCCGTACTCATTTGTGACATTGGGATCAAATAGTGAATTTTTTGATCCTAATATATCCAAAACATTGCTTAAGATGCCGCGAGAGACGCTTAAAATAAACTGCTGATTTATATCAAGTTCGGATATATCTTTTATAAACAATGGTATTTTTACAGATGTCATAAAATTTAACTACTACTCACTTCCTTAACTTTACTTAAAAGTTGCTTTAAAGAAAATGGTTTTGGGATAAAATGGAAATCCCTTTTGTCTCCATATTCTTCTGTAAAAGCTTCTTCAGCATATCCAGATATAAAGATTACTTTCAGATTGGGTTTTATCTGATGTAATTTTGTTACCATGCTAGGACCAGTCATTTCAGGCATTATTACGTCTGTAATTACTAAGTCGATAGTATCTATTTTCTCTTTTAAAGCATTGTATGCAATTTTTGCAGATGGGAAGTCAAGAACATAATACCCTTTATTTGTCAGAATTTTTTTAGCAAAAATACGGATTGCATCTTCATCTTCTACAAGAGCTATAACAGCATTACCGCTTAAATCAGATGATTCTGATGGCTCTTTTTGTAAATGCTCTATTTTTGTAGGTTCAGGCTCTGTTTTTTTAAATAGAAGCATGAATGTTGTGCCCTTTCCAATTACACTCTTTACAAATATATATGCATTAGATTGTCTAACAATTCCATATACTGTTGAAAGACCTAAGCCAGTACCAGTAGTTGTTTTATCATTTTTTGTTGTAAAAAATGGTTCAAATATCTTAAGCAAGTTTTCTTCAGGTATCCCTACACCTGTATCTTTGACAATAATTTTCACATATTCACCAAAGTCCGGTAGCTTTTCATTAATTGGGGAAAAATAAGATTTTAATTGTTCAGGTTTTTCATAAATAAAGTTATCTACTTTGATAGTAAGTTCACCTTCTGATGTCATAGCATGCTGAGCGTTTACAACTAGATTTAAAAGAACTTGCTCCATTTGCACAGAATCTACAAGTATATTCCATATGTTAGGATCTATTTTCAAAGACAGTTTTATTTTGCTACCAATTAGGCGTTGTATAAGGGGAGTAAATTCGCTGAATAAGTCTATAGGACTTAAACTGTTTAAAAGAAGGGTTTGCTTACGCGAAAATGCTAGAAGCCTCTTAACAAGTCCAGAGGCCCTATCCGCACTTTGCTTTATCTGCATTATATTAGAGAATGAAGGATCGCTAACACCATGGCGCAACATCAAAAGATCACAAAACCCTGAAATTGCTGTCAGTATATTATTAAAATCGTGCGCAACAGAGCCAACTAAATGACCGATTGTTTGCATTCTTTGGGCGTGAGAGAAGCTGTCTTCCAGCTGTTTTTGTGCGGTAACATCTGATAATCTAAGCATATAACCACAAAAATTATTCTTAAGATCTATCACTTTTGTTGTCCAAATATCGAACACTTTGGAGGAGTTTTTAAGCTTAACATCTAAAAATTCCTCTGACATGTGAGAATGTTCAACAGCATTTAGATTTTTATATATATTTGATTGAAACTTTTTTTTAAATGCATCATCAAAAAATGAGGCAAAATTCTTACCTGAAAATCCTAACTCTTCTAATTGCTTAAAAAACGCAGGATTAGTTTTTAAGATTATTCCGTTTTTATCTATATAACATACTGGATAAGGAGAGTGTTCAAAAAAGCACTTCCAGCTGAATTCAAACCAGTTTTCTTTTAAAGAAGCTAAATTTTCAAGGTAGTTATTAGAGTCGACATTTACTATAAAACCGCTGATTGTTTTTTCATTTACAGCAAAGAATGTATATAAGAAAAATCTCAATTGTTGACCTTCCTTTGGCTTTAAAGTAACAAATCCTTGAAAGGGTCTTTTTGATACATCTACAGGTTCATTATCAAAATATTGTGTGATTAAGGACGATAGAGACAGATTGAGTTTGTTTACATCATTTGAAAAGTATCCAAGCATTGTCTCAAATTGTGAATTGATCTTTGTTATTTGACCTCCCTCATCAAGCTCAAAATATGCAATGGGTAGAGAGTTTAAAGCAGAATCATTTGAGTTTTTAAATTCTTTGCGAAATGTTATGCAATAAAGGTTACTAGAGCCTTCAAGTTTTATAACAACAATGCTATAGTTATGCATTATAAGCCTAACATTTGGTATAATCATTGTATTATTGAAATATAAAATCTCTCTTTCTAGATCCTCAGTATAAAGATCTTTATATTTGCCTTTTATAAAATGTTTTATAGGGCTAGAGATATTTTCTGCTATTCCTATTTGGTTAAAAAATGGCTCTATATTAGAGTAATTATCGCTATAAAAATCTGTATTAGATGTGAGCTGATTTAGTATATTTAAGTTGCTATCTATAATAGCGACTAGGGCATTTTCTTTGCTTAACACTTCTGTGAATAAGGTTATTTTGTCAACATAATTTTGCTCATGGTGAAGCCATCTTCTCATCAAAAATATGTTTACAACAAAAGCAGTGCCAAATGACGTAAGATAGCTTATAAAAACCGCTAAACTATCGGTTGTATCCCACGTCAATATAGCAAGAGATGATAAAAAGCTTATTAAAAATACGGCTAAAATAAGAAAGAGATACTTAGCCGCTCTGAACTTAAAGTACTTAAACATTCAGTGTTATGTCCCCAGTTTTGCCGGGTTTAAATGCAAATTAGTCCTTTTTAATGTTCAAGGAATAGCCACCCAGTCGTACAGTCTTAATTAAATCAATACCATCAGTAGATGCAGAGAGCAAAGCTTTTCTTAAACGTGTAATATGAACGTCTATTGTCCTTGAACCAACATAAACGTCTGTGCCCCATATCTTGTCCATTATGAATTCACGTGAAAGAACTCTAGCAGGATTTTCTACAAGCATCTGAAGGATTTTGAACTCTATAGGAGAAAGCTCAATTTCTTTGCCATTTCTTACAACTGTATGGCTTGATAAGTTTAGTTTGATATCTTGAAACTCTAGCACTTTGCTTGAAAACACAGGTCTCATTCTTCTAAGAACAGCTTTAATTCTTGCCAGTAGCTCGTTAGGAGAGAATGGCTTAGAAATATAGTCATCTGCACCTCTATCTAAACCCATTACTTTATCTATCTCTTCGTTTCTAGCAGAAATCATTATTATAGGGATGTTAGAAATTTCAGGTGTAGCTCGTATGATTCTACAAATTTCTATACCAGATAAACCAGGTAGCATCCAGTCTAACAAAATAAGATCTGGATTATACTGTTGACATAGTGCAACAGCTTCAGAACCATCATTCGTACTTGTTACAAGATAGCCAGCTTTTTTCAAATTATACTTGATTATAGCTGTTATCGATTCTTCGTCCTCAACAACCATTATTGATGGAGTAAGCTTCTTTGTCATAATTAC
>JAJTHY010000153.1 GCA_021298045.1 Candidatus Jidaibacter sp. | reverse complement strand
AATATCAATTTATCAAGACTTAGTTAAAGATTTTAGTTTGTATTTGTTCTTTGTAAAGAAGCTTGCAATTACAAATGCAATGGCAATTGCCAACAAATAATAAGCTGGCGCAACTATCCCAATCTTTTCAGATAGTATCCTTGATATCATAGGTGTCGTGCCTCCTAGTAAGGCGAGACCTAGATTCCAGCTAAATGCAACTCCAGAGAATCTAAGCTCTACCTCAAATGCTTTGATTGCATAGCAATATGCAGGTGCGCAAATACCAGCTGCAAGAGTGGCGATCCCCATCAAGCCTAGTAGAACAAGCGTTATGTCTTTTTGAGGATTGGCAAGCATCATGTAAACTGGAACAATAAATAATATGATCATATAGCATATTATGTTAAGAAATCTTCTATATCCAACCCTGTCCGAGAGCATTCCAAAAACAGGCAGAAGCACTATCATTATTAATAGAGCGAAAGATGTGAAGTATAGAGAATCATCAGACGTGTACTGCATCACTTCTCTAAAAAATGTATTCAGATATCCACGGATAGTATAAGCAACCGCACTTGTAAACCCACCTAAAAACATCACTATTACCATGCTAGCAGTCTGATTTTTAAACGCTGCAACGATTGGGTGTTTTTCGATTTGGTTGCTATCTTTCTTAGAAATGAACTGTGGTGTCTCACCAAGCTGGTATCTTAGGTACAGCCCTATCAACCCTGTGAAGCCACCGAATATGAACGCATATCTCCAACAAGCATCCCCGCCCGAACAGAAATGGTTTAGCATAATGCCTATAAACACAGCAAGCAATGTACCAACCATATTAGATGCCATTACTATACTGCCCATAAGTCCAGGCCTATAGCCTTCTAAATGCTCTAGTACAAATATCGCAACACCTGCGCCTTCCCCGCCAACACATAGTCCTTGGAATAGACGAACTATAATAAGCATTACAGGAGCGGCAGCACCTATCGTCTCATAACTTGGCAATATACCTATTAAAAATGTGCACAGAGCCATACCTAATATCGATATTGTGAGCGATAACTTTCTGCCGAACCTATCTCCTATATATCCAAATACAAGGCCACCAAGTGGTCTCATTAGAAATCCAACAGCGAATGTAGCGAAAGCGGAAAGTGTTTGCAAAAATTGATCCCCCATAGGGAAAAACAATGAGCCTATGATAGGTGCATAAACTGCGAATAGACCGAAGTCATAGTACTCTACTATATTGCCTACAATCGCAGGACCTACTATTTTACGTTTTCTCATCAACTTCTATATTGTTTGTCAGGGATTGAATTATGCATGTGTATTGCTTTTTTTCAACTAAATGTTTGAGGAGATGCTATATTTAAAGTATAATATTGATTAAACAAGTAGTTGTTTTTATATGAATAGGCAGTTAAAGATAGAGCCATTGCAGATCATCAAAGAAGCTACACTTTCAAACGATCCATACCTCTTAGAGCAATTTTTAAAGCAAATAGAGAGAATTGGACAGCATGAGGTGTTTAAGCCGTTTATGGACTTAGTAGCAACTTTATGTAGAAAAAAACGTCTGTCGTTTGTGATAGAGCCAAAGCAATTTTTTCATCTAGATCATGGGCATTGCATCACTATAGAGGGCGGAGTATTTGACAAATTTACCAATGTGTTACGCAGTGCAAAGAGATATAAAATTTCAATAAAAAAAATATCAGCTGACGTTATCATTCATGAAATAGGACACATGGTAGAGAAAGAATGCGGCCTCAATTTAGATGCTAAATTTAAAGATGCAGTTGCATACGACATCTCATATAAGCATTCATCTAACGTATCTACACAGTCTGCAATAAAAGATCTAATGGTCTCCGAGCTTTCGGGATATCCAGATGATCAAAAGCTATCAGAGTTGTTTACGCGATTTTTTCAAATACTCGCACTAACCAAGGAAGTATCAGGATTAGGAAGCCCATATGGATATAAAATATCAGATGTGTACCAAGCTTTTCCAAAGTTGAGCATATGGTTGGGCGATGTTTTATTTGGTGTAATATCTAGATTTGTTGATTCTGATATTGCAAAATTAAGCGAAAAATATATTAAGCCAATTGAAGAAATTGAGCACAAATGGTCAGAAGAGAAGATTTCTTCGTTTCACAAGACGTCTAGCGTATCTCCGAAAAAGTGGTCCGGGACCATAAAATCTATAGATGATTGAAAAAGGCTAAGCTTTATCTAGCTCTAAAGTATCGATCACAGCTTTCAGATCTTGCGGTACATCGATTTCAAAAGACAACTCCTCATCGGTTATAGGATGTGTGAATTCTAATTTATACGCGTGCAAAAACTGTCGTTTTAAAGTTTTAATATTTAACTTCGCTTGATCCGAAAGCAACGAAAGATTGTGATTTAGAGATCTGCCATATGTCTGATCTCCAACTACTGGCTTTTTTGCATACTCCATATGCACCCTAATTTGGTGTGTGCGACCAGTCTCAAGCTTACATTCGACAATGCTTAAGGTTTCATCGTTGAAAGTTTGAAGCGCCTTATAATGCGTTATCGCTGTTTTTTTGCCGTATCTTTTTACGCACATTTTTTTAGGATCGCGTTTGCTCCTGCCATAAAATGTTGTAATTGTGCCAGAAAATGGGGAGAATGCTCCATAGACTAAAGCAATGTAATACCTGCGTATCTCACGCTCTGCAAGCATCGAGGATAAAATAAGATGTGCAGCATTAGTTTTCGCTATAATCATAAGGCCAGATGTATCCTTGTCCAACCTATGTACAATGCCTGGTCTAGATGAATCTGCGACATCTGATAGCGCATCTCCATATTTTGCTACTAGTGCATTTGCTATGGTGCAATTTAGATTGCCTGCACCAGGGTGAACAGAGATGTAAGGTGGTTTGTTAATGAGAGCTATATGCTCATCTTCGAACACTATATCGAGATCAAAGTCAAAAGGCTGCATATGGGATTCTTTCTTGACTGGCGAGAGATCAATTCTAATTTCATCATTTTCCTCAACCATACGCTTGCAATCTGTGCAAACTTCTCCATTTAATGTAACAAAAGAAGCTTTGATTGACTTTTGCAACTGAGTTCTAGAAACATCTGCAACATGTGAAGATATAAATTTATCAAGCCTAGTATTTTTATATATTTCTGATACAACTATTGTGAGAATTTTTGAATCGTTATCCATGGGTAAAATGCATAAAACAGAAGTTAAATTTTTAAAGATATTCGTTTATTTTTTAGGCCTTGTACTAATGTCAGGCACGCTATTCCTTATTTACGTAGTATATAAGAAAAATTTCCAAGTGGATACTAATTATCACGTTCAAAAGTCGGAAGAATGCATAAATTTTAACATAGCAGTGGGTGGAAAGCTTGTAGAGGTCCAAAATCAGGCAGATGCAGTGCGAGTTTTATATCGTGATACAGATGGTAATTATAAACTTGTGTCTTATAATTATTGCAATGGAAATATTATTAACGAAATATCAGTTGAGCAAAATAAGCGAGAAGATACTAATAAATCTGACTCGCATGATATGAACTTACAAAATGAGGATGTGTTAAGCTAATATGAAATGTCCTTTTTGTGATTTCTTGGATACTCAAGTGCGTGATTCTAGACCATCTGAAGATGGGTCTAGCATAAAACGCAGGAGAATATGTCCTAGCTGTAGCGCTCGTTTCACAACATTTGAACGTGTAGAAACTAGGCAACTGAAAATAAAAAAGCGTAATGGTGAGACAAGGCTTTTTGATGTAAATAAGCTTGTGCGTTCCATTGAAATTGCGATAAGAAAACGGCCCATAACTACAGAACAGGTTGATGAGATGGTGTCAAATATCATAAAAAAGCTCGAAAAATGCGATGACACCGAGATCGAGACCAAGGCAATAGGTCAGTTGGTAATGGATGAAATTGGCAAGGTAGATCAAGTTGCATGTGTGCGTTATGCATCTGTATACAAGGATTTTTCAAAAGCAGCGGATTTTAGTAAATTTATAGCGAACATAGGTGATAAGGAATGAAGAAGGAAAAGAAGCATATAACAATAGCGTTGGCTACTGGAGGTACTGGAGGACACATATTCCCAGCGCAAGCTTTAATAGAAGAGATCAAAAAATCTGGTAATAAAGCTATACTTATATGCGACCAGCGCACAAGTCAGTTTTTGAATGGAGAATTAGCAAGGGTGGATAGCTTGAAAATTTTTGCACCTAGATTAGGCGGCAATCTAATAGGATTTGGTATAAACTCTGTTAAGCTTATACATTCTGTCTTTAAGATTAGGCAGTATCTGAAGAACCAGAATGTCACTAAAGTAATAGGCTTTGGAGGCTATCCATCCTTTCCAACCATGCTAGCTGCAGTATCTCTAGGCTTGGAAGTGTTTATTCACGAGCAAAACGCTGTGCTTGGCGGAGTTAACAGGTTGATGCAGCGCTTCGCAAAAAATATTTTTCTGTCTTTTTCAGAAACAAAACACATAAGAGCTAAAAATGCTGAGAGATCGATGTTTGTAGGGAATTTAGTGCGCTCCAACATTTTACAGTATCACAAAAAGCCAAAACCTAGGACCGCTAAAGGTATTGTTATAGTGGCTTTAGGGGGTAGTCAGGGGGCAAAGATTTTGAGCGATATCTTACCAAACGCCATCAAAAAGCTGCCTGAGAAAATGCTTGAGAATATATCGTTATATCAGCAGGCCAGAAAATCTTTGGTTCATAGCACTAAAGCTCAGTATAAAGGCTGTTCTGCACACATTGTTGTGAAAGATTTTTTCGATAATGTGGGTGAGCTAATGCATCAGGCAGATTTGATTATAGCCAGAGCAGGTGCATCTACAGTGACCGAAGTAGCTGTGATTGGGCGTGCATCTATTTTGATCCCTCTCAAAATTGCAACTGATAATCATCAGTATTATAACGCCAAAGTTCTAGAAGACCTAGGTGCAGCTATAATTGTAAATGAGAATGATGCAAATGCTGATGTACTTGCAAGCCATATCGAAGGCCTGCTAAAAAGCAAGAAAAAGCTCCATGATATGGGTGAAAAAGCCCTTAAAGCATCTGCTGTTAATGCTGCTCCAAAAATACTGAGCGCCATTATTTCTTAACATCTATTCAATGTTAATAATTGATATTCTGTGACTTATAATATAAAAAATATATAGGATAATTGGAATATATCGCGATGTTAAAAGCTCAGGACAGAATATTTACTAATTTATATGGACATGAAAGTGCAAATCTCCAATCTGCAAAGAAAAGACATGATTGGTCAGATACAAAAAAATTCTTGAAACTTGCCCCTGATCAAGTGATTGAAGCAGTGAAAGCATCTGGCCTGCGTGGCAGAGGTGGGGCTGGTTTCTCTGCCGGAATGAAATGGTCATTTATGCCAAAAAATCCTACTGAAGACAGGCCAAATTTTCTTGTAGTTAACGCAGATGAAAGTGAACCAGGAACATGTAAGGACCGTGATATCTTACGTAATGAGCCCCATAAACTAATAGAAGGCTGCTTGATTGCAGGCTATGCTATGCGCGCTCGTGCTGCGTATATCTATATTCGTGGTGAATATTATAATGAGGCTGAAGCGCTTCAAAAAGCAATCGATGAAGCTTATGATGCAGGGTTGATTGGTAAGAACGCATGTGGCAGTGGTTATGACTTTGATGTTTACATACACAGAGGTGCTGGTGCTTACATATGCGGAGAAGAAACTGCACTTTTAAACAGTCTAGAAGGTAGAAAAGGCATGCCAAGGCTTAAGCCTCCTGCTTTCCCAGCAGCTGTTGGCGTATGGGGCAATCCTACCACAGTAAATAATGTGGAGACTATCGCTGTTGTCCCAGCCATTATGAGGCGAGGAGCATCATGGTTTGCATCTATTGGTAGGCCAAACAACGCTGGTACCAAGATCTTTTGTATCTCTGGTCATGTTAATACACCTTGTAACGTTGAGGAGGCTATGTCGATTCCACTTAAGGAGCTTATAGAAAAGCACGCAGGTGGTGTGCGTGGGGGGTGGGATAATCTCCTTGCTGTGATACCTGGCGGGTCTTCTGTTCCATTGCTTCCAAAGGAGATCTGCGATACAGTCTTGATGGATTTTGATGCATTACGTGATGTACAATCTGGCTTAGGAACTGCAGCTGTCATTGTTATGGATAAATCAACAGACGTGATTAAGGCGATTACTAAGCTTTCTAAATTCTATATGCACGAGTCTTGCGGGCAATGTACTCCTTGTAGAGAGGGTGTTGGATGGTTGTATAAGGTTATGTGCCGTTTTGTCGAAGGGAATGCAACTGTTGATGAAATCGATTCTCTTTTAGATGCAACAAAGCAGATCGAAGGGCACACAATTTGTGCGCTTGGGGATGCGGCTGCGTGGCCAATACAAGGGTTGATTAGACACTTTAGGGGTGAGATTGAAGACCGCATAAAGAACTATAAATTAAGAGCTGCTTAAAGGATGTGATTTCGCGTCAACAAATAATAGATTCAATACATATTGGTCTGAAGGATATGCAACAAGTCCAGGCTATCTGGCTTGGTGGCAGTGATGCATTTTTTAGAAATGATGAGTTTTCGGATATAGATATTCGTGTTTTAACGACTTTAAAGGATACACCAGCTGTGTTCGCAGCAATAGATAATGTCTTAAACAAGATAGATGAGATAGTAGAAATACATGAGCCTATAATTTCTAGGTATCCAAATCGCTATTACAAGCTCAAAAATGCCTCTAAATATAATATAGTCGATGTTGTATTTGCATTTGATGAAACATTGGCTGAACTTTTGGATGCTAAGCGTATGGGTGAGCCAATTATTTTAGTGGATAAGCAAGATGTTATAAAGCCCCACGCAACAAGTATGGAATTGATGGATGGTTTTAAAAGCAGGCTAGAAGACTTGAAAAATCAATTTAGAATTGGTGCAAGGCTAGTTGTAGAGCGTGCGATAAAAAGGCAGCGTTTTTCTGAGGCTGTATTTTTTTATAACACGCGTGTGATGGCACCACTTGTCGAATTGTTACGCAATAAATACTGCCCAGAGCGACAAGATTTTTTGCTTCGTTATCTGCAGTGGGATCTACCTGAAGATATAGCGTATGCAATAGATGCATTACATAGAATATCATCCTTTGCAGATATCGAGCATAACCTCGAAAAGGCAGAGAAGATGTTTTTAGACAATTGCTAGCGAATCAGCCTTATTAAATTATCTCCATTGCAGATATATTCGCCTCAACAGTTGGCTTTAAATAATGTTTATCATAATAATTCGCCGATACTTTGTAAGCAAAGCCGCTAAGACAGACTTGGATAAACGCGCTACGATCTGTGTACTGAATTGCTGCAAATGTAGCGAGTGCACATGTTGATGCAAGCACCCTTTCTTTCCAAATCTCATTATAGTATCCAGAATCTTTTAAAAACTCTTGTTTCGAGTAAGTGTCTTGTAAAAAGTTATCCAACCAATTACCCTTTTTGTTTATAGCGTTGAGATCAAGCTTAGCTTTTTCGTCTTGGCCTTGCTGCCCACCTGCTTTAATCAGTGAGCGCAGTATTCTTAATGTTTCTTTTGAAGCATATCTATCGAGAGTTGATGCATTGAAAAGGTGTTTTGGATCAATTGTTTCTACAAGCTCAATCATTGAGTCTACAGCATTAGAGTTCTTTCTTGCTATAGCATCAGCTAGAATATCATTGCTAATTGGTTGTATATCGATTTTATTACTTTTTAATAATGTTAAAACTTCTGCAAAGAGTACTATATTTTTTTCTTCAATTAACTTATTCAGCACACGTTTTAAATCTGCTTGCGCATCCTCAGTGGGTTTAATATCTTTGTAAAAAGGTATAATCACTTCTAAAAGGTCTTTATTGTTTAGAGATAGATATAACGCTGTATTTCCATTTTTATCTTTTGCAAGCAAATTTAGACCATCGATTTCAAGAGCCCTTTTAGCTAAATCTAAATTGTTATACTTAGCTGCAATATGTAGAGGTGTTCTCTTCAATGCATCTACATGCTTTGTATTAAATACGTGCTCAAAGAAATAATCTAATATTTTATTGTCTTTATCAAATTCCTTATCTTTTCTTAACTGCATCAATAAATCAAAAGGTGTGACCTCTTTTTCGTCTATAGCAGCCATTATTTGCTCTGCTAGAAAGCATTCCAAAAGCTTTAGATTCTGTGTTTGTATCGCTATATGAATACCGGTTAACCCACCTACTGTCTTTGCTGTTGTTGCTAAGGTTGCTTGGTCCTTAAGTTTAGCTTTTACTGTCTCAATTTCACCATTTATACACTCAGCAATAAACTCATTTTTATCTTCCAAAGAGATTGTAATGTCATTTTCCGTAGGAGTTTGTTCCACTTTATTCTGGGCTTCTGCTTTCTCTTTAGCTTCCAGCTCTTGGCCTAATTTTGCTACAGCATCAAGGAAGCCAGGTATCAAATAGTACTTGTTGTACATGCCATTCAATACTAAATATAATGGTACTAAAAGCATTGGTGCAGGTGAGTCGTATACAATCGCCAGTGGCAAAGAAACGAAGCAAGCGATTGGCATGCTGTATAGAAAAGTCTCTCTTTGTAGCGCATTCTGATAATCTTTTGGTACGCCAGCTAAAAATGTATAGTTATATCTAGCTTGAAAGTGAAAATCTGTTGAGACAATAGCTCCTATCAAGCTGGGTTCTAAAGAATCTCTTCTTTTTTCTATGAAAACATTAGCGGCTTTATAGTTTTTATGTGCTATCAATGAATTGAAAACATCAGATGAAATCTTCAAGGTTTTGTCATTTAATAGAATTTCTAATACACCTGCATCGATTTTCTTATCATCCCAACTATTCCTCCGTATAAGACTTTCTTTGCATTCTTTAACCTGGCTTTTAAACTGCTCTTCAGTTTCGCCCGGTCTTTTTAATAAAGGAAACTCATCTTGTTGCAGTAATATTTTTAAAACTTCTGGCTTATATGAGTCGAGTCGGCTTTCTAGTTTTGTTATTTTACCACCTAATTCTAACAGTTTCTTCACAGCGTCAATGTTTCCATATTCACAAGCAATATCAAGTAAGGTTTTGCGCAAATCATATGTATTATTCAGCGCACCCTCCTCAAGTTCTTGTGCCAATCAAAAAGCAATTGCATCCTGATTCCCATATTCCAATACTGTGTACAATAATACAGGGCTTATTTTTAATTTTTGACCCTTCCATAGCTCTTGAAACTTACTAATATGCCCATGTTTTAATAGTGTCTTAATTGCAGTAACCATATCTTTTTTGTCTTTAGCTAACTCTGCAAGAACATTTACGTTCCCATGTAATGCAGCAACGTTAAAAACATCTACTGGGTTTAACCTATTGATCTCAAAAGTCTCGCCCTTAATAATTTCTGCAAATAATTGTTTTTGTGAGTCTTGAAGCTTTAGAAACATGGAATTTTACTCTAATATCAATTTCATGCTCAATAATAAGCAATTAGTTCATAGAAGTCAAACCTTTGTTTCTATTTATGTTTTATTTTAGAGTTCGCGCACATTAAACACATTCGCTCTTTTTCAAGTTTACGAAGTATCAAAATCTCATCTATCTATAATAACACTCTGCGTATTTTCCCTTCTCCAAGAAAATATAACTTTTGTCAGCCTTTCATTAAAAAAACTAAAAAAGAATCATTTTTTTAATATTTTTATGCTACAGTGATTTTGTCGTTAACAATTAGTCATTTAATTTTTAAGGCAAAAAAAATGTCACCAGCAGATACTAAAGAGGGTTTTACGGGTATACGTGGTGTATTATGGCCAATTTATTCGACGGAACTTAAAAAGTTCCTACCCATGGGCTTTATGATGCTCTGCATCCTCTTCAACTATACTATTTTGCGTGATATTAAAGATGTGCTTGTTGTACTTGCTCCAGCAGGTGGGGCCGAAACCATCTCTTTCATAAAACTCTATGGAGTCACACCTGCAGCAATTCTCTTCATGTTGATTTTTGTTAAGATGGTCAATGTGTTTTCAAAAGAGAATCTCTTTTACGCGCTTGTGTCCCCTTTTTTAATCTTTTTTGCAGCTTTTGCTTTCGTTATTTTTCCGAACAAAGAAGCTCTTCATATGTCCATGGAGACGATAAAAAGCATTCAAGAAGCGTACCCGACTTTTCATTGGATGATTCCAGTGATAGGCAACTGGAGTTTCAGTCTCTTTTATATTTTATCGGAGCTTTGGGGATCTGTTATTCTTGCCATGCTTTTTTGGCAGTTTGCTAACCAAATTACAAAAGTAGATGAAGCAAAGCGCTTTTATGGTCTTTTCGGTATAATTGGTAACTGCGGCCTTATGCTTGCGGGTGCTTTGATTTATTTTTGCTCTAAACTTGCAGACAGCGTAGAAGGAGTGAGCAAAACAGAGCAGTGGGGCTTCAATATTAAAATCCAAATTGGTATGGTTGTTTTTTCTGGTCTTATCACGATGGGCATTTACTACTGGATGCACCGCTCTCTATTTACAGATACGCGCTATTATAAAGAAGGTCAAGATGTAGGTGATGAAAAGAGCAAACCAAAACTGCCGCTGAAAGAAAGCTTCAAATACATTGTGCATTCATCGTATCTCGGCCTTATTGCTATAATTGTTTTGGCCTATGGCATTTCAATTAACCTTGTGGAAGGCATATGGAAAAGTCAAATTAAGATACAATTTCCCAATGAAAATGATTACGCTGCCTTTATGGGGCAGTTTTCCTTTGCGACAGGCCTTACAACAGTTATTTTAATGATTCTAGGTAACAATATTTTGCGCAGGCTTAGCTGGTT
>JAJTHY010000120.1 GCA_021298045.1 Candidatus Jidaibacter sp. | reverse complement strand
CGCCTGCAATAGATGCAGATAATTGGCGCCACCATTCGCTTGAAGGAGCCCCAAATGAGATATCGCGATCTATTATGTTAAAGGTGATGCCAAAGACCATTGGTAAGAGCCCTAATATCGCTGTAAGTGCGGTAAGAAGGATCGGACGCATTCTTTGTACGCCAGCTCCTATTATAGATTCATAAACATCATTGCCATTGTTTCTTAGATGTTGATAGGTATCTATGAATAATATATTGTTATTCAAGACTATGCCACCAAGCGCTATAATTCCAATCCCACACATTACTACTCCAAATGGTTGCCATGTTATTATCAATCCTAGTAGAACACCAACGGTTGAGAGAAAAACTGCGCTCATTACCACGAATGTTTGGTAATAGCTATTAAATTGAATTAACATAATTCCAAACATCATCACCAAGGTGAGTATAAATGCTTTAATCAGGAATGAGCCTGTTTCATTCTGATCTCTGTCTTCTCCTTTGAATTTAATTTGCACATCTTTATCTATGTTGTTTTCTTGTATCCAGGTTTTTAGTTGCTTAAGTTTCGTGTCAACCAAATAGCCTTTGGAAACTTGAGATTTTATCGTAATTACTTGTTCTTGGTTAACCTTTTTGATTTTTCCAGATTTTGGTGCAGCAGTTTTAGTAATAAAGTTTGAAATAGGCACAGAATGCCCAGAAGATGTTATTATATTAACTCGATCAAGATTTTGAATGGTTCTATATTCTTCAGGGAAACGGAGCATAATATCTACTTCATCAAGGGCATCATCTGGTCTATAAGAAGTGAGTTTAAGCCCATTACTTATAAGTTTGATTGTATTGCCTATATCGGATATTGAAATTCCATATAGCGCTGCTTTTTCACGGTTAGGGTCCAAATGCCACTCAATCGCATTCTTGGGTATACTGTTTTGCACCTGGTCAAACCCAGGGTCTTTTTGCATATGCTCAAATATTTTATTAGCTGCAATAGTAGCTTTGGAAAAATCCCTAGAGCTTATGTCAAAGTTAATCGGATATTCTTGAGGGCCGCCACCTTGATTTTCGCTCAAGTGTATTTTTACGCCCTTTAAGTCGCTGAGTTTAGATCTAATGTCTTCTAAAATAAATTTTGATTTTCTACGCTTATCCCAATCCACGTATTCTATAAAAATCGTACCTATGGTATCTTCTGGCAAGCTGTTATTGTCGTCAAAATTCCCAGCTTTTGTGTATAGTAGTTTTATCTCGGTATCCATGCCTAATAAGCGCTTTTCTACTTCAATCATTATTTGCTTGCGTTCTTGAAGCGAAAGATTTCCAGGCGAAACTACAAACATGTTTGTGCTTTGAGGCTCCACTTTTGGAAAGAATTCAAGGCCTGTACCAAAACTAAAGAAGAAGGCATATATTAACACTAGCAAACCAATCGTCGAACCGGCAAACGCTTTTGGACGCTTTAGAACTTTTTGCAATAAGTTATAATAGGTTTGGGTAACTTTATCTAAAGTCAATAAATCTATTTTGTCTAAGTCTGATATATCTAAATTTTTGTGATTATTTTTCCTTGCCTGGTTAGCCTTGCCAAAAAACGGCCCAAGTGCTGGTTGAAAAAATAATGCAAATACTAAAGAACTACTTAAAATAGCTATCGCGGTAATGGGCATGTATCGCATGAATTGACCAATTACACCAGGCCAAAACAATAGTGGCAAGAAAACTACTATCTTTACCAAAGTTGAAGTGACAATGGGCCACATCATTCTTTGTGCAGCAATAACAAATGCTTTCTCTACAGGAATACCTTCGCCCATTATCCGGTCTGCATATTCACTTACCACTATGGCATCATCTACTATCATCCCCACAGTTAAAATAAGGCTAAAAAGAACCACCACGTTTAAAGTATATCCACTAAGATATAGCATTAAAATACCTTCCAAAAAAGAGGTTGGTATTGAAATTGAAATAAGCAGAGCAGAACGCATACCTACACTAACTACAATTATGATAACGACTAGTAACACTGCAATTATAATAGTATTTTCAAGGTCAGACACCATCTCCATAATTTCATGAGACTGATCAGCTGAATAAATAATATCTACATTTTGCGGTATGAACTTCTTCTCTTTTTCCACCACTGATTTAATTGCATTAACAGTTTTTATTATGTTTTCACCTGTGCGTTTAGAAACTTCTATAGCCACAGCTGGCTTGCCATTAACACTTGCAATATCTTTGGGTTCTTTATAAGTTCTACGCACCTCCGCTATATCTCGCAATTTTACTACTGCATTAGCATTCACCTTGATGGGAAAGTCTAATATGTTTTGATAATCTTTTATAAGGCTAGGAATTTTGATAGAAAATTCCCCAGAAGCATTTCTAATAGATCCAGCTGTGATAAGCTTATTATTGCCACTAATAATTTGCTGAATAGATGAAATTGATAATTTATAAGCATTAAGCAGTTCTGGCTTGATGATGATTTCTAAGGAATCTATCTTTCTACCACTAATATGTGCTTTTAATATTCCTGGAACATTAGAAATTTTATTGGATAAATTTTTAGCTATTTCTTGCAAGCTTCTCTCTGGTATATCTCCGGTAAGAATTACATAAAGCACTGGTGAAAGGCTTAGATTTATTTCATGCACAGTGGGTTTGCGGGCATCTGTTGGCAAAAATGCTTCAGCGTCTATTGTTTTATTGCGAACATCATTTAGAGCTTTTTCATTGTTAAAGCCGGCTTCAAATTCTAGCATAATGAATGCTCCACCCTCACTTGTATAAGTGGTCATCTCTTTTACGCCATCAATGCCTTTTAGGCTGGTTTCTAAAGGTTTGGCTAATAGTCTTTCTGCGTCTTGGGCAGATATTCCATCTAGCGTCACCATTGTATATATGATGGGGATTTTTACATCTGGATCACTTTCTTTAGGAATATGCGAATAGCTGAACAAGCCGCAAATTGTAATAATCGCAAGTAGCAAAAGTACAACTCTGTATCTATCAACGCATTTCTCAATAAAGCTTCCCATCTTTATGCTATCTATTAGTTAATTTTTTTATGCGCATCTTCTTTAAAGATAAGCAGCATTAACTTATCTTTAAAAGTCATTTCAGAATTATCAGCTTTTGATTGTTCAATATGATTTGAATCTACTATAGGCTGATTATCTTTGTGGCTGAGATAAAGCAGAATAACCAAGAAGATAATTGCCATTAACGTAAAAGTGCGGCTGGAATAATCAAAGAGTGGTGGCATAGAACTCATGTATTAAATCTAAAGTGAATTATATCACCATCATTCACTATATATTCTTTTCCTTCAAGTCTTAACTTGCCGGCATCACGCGCTCCAGTTTCGCCATTGTATTTAATATAATCGTCAAAAGCTACAGTTTCGGCCCTAATGAACCCCTTTTCAAAATCTGTATGAATAACACCTGCGGCTTGGGGGGCAGACATTCCTTTATTAATGGTCCATGCTCTTGCTTCTTTTGGCCCTACAGTTAAATAGGTTATAAGTCCAAGTAGATGGTAAGCAGATTTAATAAGCTTAGCGAGGCCAGTTTCAGTAAGCCCGATACTTTCCAAGAATTCTTTTTTCTCCTCATCGCTTTCCAGCGCTGCTATTTCCGATTCTATTTGTGCAGAAATCATGACGCATTCAGCGTTTTCATCCGCAGCTTTTTTTAACATTTTTTGGGTTGCTGTATTTCCAGAGTTTACATCAGTTTCCGAGACATTCATTGCATATAGAACTGGCTTAGATGTTATTATCTGTAAAGCTTTTACAGCTTTTGAATTTTCAGGTGTAACCAAGGTTCTTGCTGGTTTCCCAGTTTTCAAAACGTCTAATACTTGGTTGATTAAATCTATTTCTGCTAACAGCTCTTTATTTTGTTTGGCTTTTTTTTCGAGGTTGGGTAAGCGCTTTTCCAAGCTGTCCATATCCGCCAGAATGAGCTCTAACTCTATTATTTCGGCATCGCGTATAGGGTCTACATTGCCTTCAACGTGTACGATATTTTCATCCTCAAAGCAACGCACGACATGTATTATTGCGTCTACCTCGCGGATGTGTGACAAAAATTGGTTCCCCAAGCCTTCCCCTTTGCTTGCGCCGCGCACTAAGCCAGCTATGTCAACGAACTCAATTTGTGTCGGTATTATTTGGGCAGAGCCGGCAATTTTTGCTATTTCTGTTAATCTGTGATCGGGAACATTTACACGTCCTACATTTGGCTCTATTGTGCAGAACGGGTAGTTAGCAGCCTCTGCGGCAGCTGTTTGGGTAAGGGCATTAAATAATGTTGATTTTCCCACATTAGGCAATCCTACAATTCCACATCTCAGTTCCATTTATCCATTCCTCACAAGCTGATTTTGTTGAGAAATTTATCCGATGTATCCGTAATTAGCAACTTTATATTGTTAGTAACATTATCAAACGTTTTTTTCATTTTTTCCATTTCTGTAATGGAGAAGTTTTGTAAGACATAATCACTTACTTCTCCAAATAATGGTTTTCCAACGCCAATTCGAACCCTATGATACTCTTTCCCCATTACTTCATCAATTGATTTTAGGCCGTTGTGTCCGCCGTTGCCGCCTCCAATTTTTACTTTTATTCGTCCAGTTTCTAAATCGATATCATCATGGAACACCCACATACAATTGGGTTTTATTTTGTAAAATGTTAATGCCTGTAGTACGGATCTTCCAGAAAGATTCATATACGTTTGTGGCTTTAAGAGATGCACTTTGTGCCCTGCAATAGATGCCTTGGAGTAATGAGCGTTAAATTTATTTATGTAAGGTGATGCTTCAAATTTAGATGCAATTTCATCAAGCAACAAAAAACCTGCATTGTGCCTTGTGTTTTCGTATTCTTTTCCAGGGTTGCCTAAGCCTATAAATAATAGATCCATTTTATTTATTTCCGAATCTTCAATTCCTTGCCTTCTTTAATGCGCTTAAGGTTTGGAATGTGTTTTATTATTATAAGTGGTGTAAGCGTTAGCATTAGCGCCATTATATATATGTTAGAGATAAATATAGAGGCTATAGTCATTAGTATCATCATCACAAGGGCGGCTATGGCAGAAATGCGACTAACAAAAAATGTTATATTCCATACTAAAATACCAAACAACCCCAAAAGCGGTTCCAGATATGTTATGCAAGCAATTGCAGTTGCAACTCCCTTTCCCCCCTTAAATTTAAGCCAAATTGGGAACATATGCCCAAGTACTGCCATCAAAGCGCTGGTGCATAACATTAGATTATATAACCACTCGTCATATTCATAATAACTCATAATAATTTTAGCTAAGTAGATGGCCAAAACTCCTTTAAATGCATCTAAGATAAAGGTGAGGGCGCCAATAAATTTGCCGCCAACTCTTATTGCATTGGTCGCGCCAATGTTTCCAGAGCCATGTGTACGGATATCTGTTTTTTTTAATAGCTTAATTAAAATTAACCCAAAAGGGATGGAACCGCACAAATAGGAAAGTATAATGACGCTGATTATATCCATGGTCATTACAGAATAAATTTACTTAAGTCATGGTTGCGTCTTATATCAGACAGATTATTTTTCACATATTTCTCATCTACTATTACAGAGATCCCTGGTGTGTCGCTTGCGCTAAAACTTACGCCCTCTAAAAGTTTTTCTAAAATAGTGTGTAAACGCCTTGCCCCTATGTTTTCTACCTCTTTATTTATTTCCGTTGCGATGCGAGCAATTTCCTTTATGCCGCTTTCGGTAAATTTTACATCAACATTTTCAACATTAAATAAAGCGATATATTGCTTCAGCAGGCTATGCTTTGGCTCCTTAAGTATTCTTGCCATATCGGCTTCATCTAGAGAATTAAGCTCCACTCTAATAGGTAGGCGACCCTGCAGTTCTGGTAATAAATCAGCAGGTTTAGAAAGATGAAATGCACCAGATGCAATAAATAGGATATGATCAGTCTTGATGATGCCATATTTTGTAGTTACAGAAGTTCCCTCAATCAGTGGGAGTAGGTCTCTTTGCACCCCCTCTCGGCTCACTTCTCCTCTGCTACTGCCCGTACCTTCACGCGTACATATTTTATCTATTTCATCTAAAAACACTATGCCATCATTTTCCACCATATTGGTTGCGTATCTGATAACTTTTTCCTCATCTACTAGTTTGTCACTTTCCTCTTTAAGTACTGCTTGATAAGCCTCTTTAACTTTCATACGTACAGTTTTGGTTTTGCCACCACCAAGTGCTTTGGATAACATTTCCCCAATGTTCAACACCCCCATTTGCCCGCCTGGCACATCAAATAACGGAGTTGGATTGTTGGGAGTGGTCTCGGTAATAGATATTTCTATTTCCGTTTCATCTATTTCACCTTTTCTGAAGCGAGACAAAAATTTACCTTTTGTTTCATCAGAAGCGCTTTCTCCAACTAAGGCCTCAATTATCCTGCTTTCAGCGGCGTTTTGCGCCTCTATAATTACTCGATTGCGAAATTCCTCTTTTGTCATGTTAACTGCGGTATCCATAAGATCCCTGATAATAGAATCTACGTCTCGTCCAACATAACCTATTTCTGTAAATTTTGTTGCCTCTACTTTTATAAAGGGTGCTTGTAGCATTTTTGCTAGGCGTCTGGCTATTTCAGTTTTTCCTACCCCGGTTGGCCCAATCATCAATATGTTGTGAGGGTATATCTCATCCATAATTTCAGCGTCAACCTGTTTGCGCCTCCAGCGATTTCTAAGAGCTATTGCAACCGCGCGCTTGGCCTCATTCTGGCCGACTACGTATTTGTCGAGCTCGTGAACAATTTCAGTTGGGGTCATTTCTTTTTTAAGCTGTTTCAAATTTTTCTGTATCACCGATATCCTTAATTTCTTTAGTGGCTTGTTTTAAGATAGTGATGGCGCCATAGATTGCAACCCCTACAATTAAAAAAGCTGATATGATATCTGGAAAAATTGAGTTTGTGATCATGACAAAATAAGCGGCTATAACGGTTAAGGTGTTGCTTATAAGGTCATTTATGGTGCAAACCCAAGATGACATTTGGTTGCTGTCCCCTTTTCTGAACCGATACAAATAATATACGCATATTAAATGCGAGATGATGCCTAATGCGCCGGAAACTCCCATTATTTCATAGCTGGGAATCGTACCATCGTTGACCCTGAAGATTGTGTACATAATTACCAGTAAGCTGAATGCAAGCATTGTTATTGCTTTTGCAATTGATAAATAAGCCCGTACTGCTCTGGACTTGGTTATCACGTACATGCTGCTGGCATAACTGGCGGCATCACCAATAAAATCGATTGAATCTGCTAAAACCGAGCTAGATTTTCCAAAAAATGCTGCGCTAAATGACACCATAAACATAAAGATGTGTATGCCAAACACTATGTAAAGCACTTTCTTGTACCCTGGTAGATCTATTGGTTTTCTAATTTTATCAGCCATTTATTTAAAATTTTTACAAACTTATAATATTGTGATATAGCTTATAACATCGCTCGCATGTATAGTAACTCAAAAATGATTAATATGGAAGGGTTTTAGATGGATAATCAACAAATAGCAATTGTTGCAGCAAAGCGTACTGCAATTGGTAATTTTAATGGAACGCTAGCATCGCTGCCCGCGCATATTTTAGGGGAGGCGGTAATTAGGCAGTTGGTCAAAGATTCTAAAGTTGACCCAAAAGATATAAGTGAAGTTATAATGGGGCAAATTTTAACTGGTGGCTCTGGGCAAAATCCAGCGCGGCAAGCTGCAATAGCAGCTGGTATTCCAAAAGAAGTTCCGGCGATTTCAATCAATCAGGTGTGTGGATCGGGATTGCGTTCCGTGGCTCTTGGGTATCAAGCTATTAAAACTGGAGCAGCCGATATAATAATTGCTGGTGGTCAGGAAAACATGAGTCTTGCACCACATGCAATTTTTATGCGTAATGGTTATAAAATGGGAAGCGCTGAGGTTGTAGATACTATGATCAAGGATGGTTTAACCGATGTATTTAACAATTATCATATGGGTATTACGGCTGAAAACATTGTTGAGCAATTTGGTATATCTAGACAGCAGCAGGATGAGTTTTCAGCGGATTCTCAAAACAAAGCTGAGCGCGCGCAAAAAGAAGGTAGGTTCATTGATGAAATTGTGCCAGTTAAAGTGATGATTAAAAAAGAGGAAGTTGAATTTAAAGTAGATGAATTCATAAGAGTGGGTGTTAAGGCTGAAGATTTATCCAAGCTAAGGCCGGCATTTAAAAAAGATGGTACAGTAACTGCAGGAAATTCTAGTGGTATTAATGATGGTGCTGCTGCTGTTATGCTTATGACGGTGACTGAAGCCAAAAAGCGAGGCTTGAAAATATTGGGAATTATAAAGAGTTTTGCACAAGCAGGGGTTGCCCCTGAAATTATGGGTACAGGCCCAGCTCCAGCATCGCAAAAGGCGTTAAAGCTTGCTGGATGGGAAGTGTCTGATTTGGATTTAATTGAGGCTAATGAGGCCTTTGCATCCCAGGCAATATACGTAAATAACGCCATGGGATGGGATGTAAATAAAGTTAATGTGAATGGTGGCGCGATCTCTTTAGGGCATCCGATTGGTGCTTCTGGCGCAAGGATATTGGTGACTTTACTTCACTCCATGGCGCAAAGAAAAGCCACAAAAGGCTTAGCGACTTTGTGTATCGGCGGTGGTATGGGGATTGCAATGT
>JAJTHY010000168.1 GCA_021298045.1 Candidatus Jidaibacter sp. | reverse complement strand
AGCCTGGATCCCCGCCTACGCGAGGATGACAAAAAGGGTAGTGGTCCTGCAATGACACTCATTATGCTAATTAACCATTTTTTGACGACGCCTTATTCATAATTGAGATACGATATGAAAATTTTTAATGCGGTCGCCCTGTAAATTAACATATGCCTATAGTTTTTCCTTGGCGCAAGTTGCTAATTAGCATAGTCTTCCTAATAAATTATGTATTGATTATTACCGGTGAATATAACTAAAAATCGTGGCAATTATGCGCTTATAGTAGCGGCGGGGGTTGGCTCTCGTCTTGGAGCGGATATACCTAAGCAATATCTTAAAATTGGAAGCAGAACTCTGTTAGAGATTTGTGTACGCAAATTTCTGGAACATCCCAGTATTGATGGTGTAAAAGTGGTAATCGCAAACGAGTATAAATCTCTCTACGAAAAAGTAACAAATGGCCTTAAGCTGTTGCCTTATGTGCATGGGGGAAAAACCAGAAAAGATTCGGTTAAAAATGGCCTGGAAGCTTTACGCAAATACGCCCCGACAAAGGTTTTAATACACGATGCCGCTAGGCCCTTGGTCTCTGATGAGTTAATAGAAGATGTGTTGCGGTCTCTGGATGATTTTGAAGCTGTTGATGTAACTATGCCTATTGCGGATACCATAAAAAGTAATAAAGATGGTGTTAATGGGCTAGACCGCGATACTATGTATCTCACCCAAACGCCACAAGGGTTTATCTTTGAAAAAATTCTTGGACTTCACAGAAAGTTTGAAGAGCAAAATTTTACCGATGATATATCGCTTGCAATTAAAGGCGGGCTTAAAATAGGTGCAGTGCAAGGCATGAGGAGTAATTTTAAAATAACTAATAGAGAAGACTTGGAAATGGCGGAAAAGTTGTTGACCAGAGACGTGGAAATAAGGGTAGGGCATGGGTTTGATGTTCACGAGGTTATAGATGGTAGCGGGCCTATACCGCTCTGTGGTGTTATGGTGCCTGCTGCCAAAAATGTTATAGCGCATTCCGATGGTGATGTTGCTTTGCATGCGCTTATGGATGCTATACTTGGTGCGCTATCCCTTGGTGATATTGGAGACCATTTTCCCCCTAGTGATACAAAATGGAGGAATGTAGATTCAAAGGATTTGCTGAGGCATATAAAAAGTTTGATGGAAGGAAGTGATGCTAAGTTATCAAATGTCGACATAACCATATTGTGTGAGGAGCCAAAAATAAAGCCTTACAGAAAGCAAATGATTGAGTGCATTTGCAAAATTCTTGAATTAGAAGAAAATCAGGTTAGTGTTAAAGCTACCACTACCGAAAAGCTTGGTTTTATAGGTAGGCAGGAAGGCATAGCGGCGCATGCTGTGTGCACCTTGAAACTTTATTAGTGTTAATTGTGAGCAATCAAAAGAAATTAAAATACATTCCTAAGTATGATTTAAGTGCGATTTTTAATAATAAATCTGCAAAAATTAATCCGCCCCTAACTTGGTACACGCTTATAGCTAATTGGTTTTTTGTGGGCCGAATACCATTTATGCCTGGCACTTTAGGAAGTTTGGCAAGCTTCCCTGTATACTATCTTATACTTGTGTACGCTACATCCCATGAGATGGCGACGCAATGGTTTTGGATTTCATTTGCGGCTTTATTTTTCCTTGGCTGGTATGCAGTAGAAAAATTTGAAGAAAATACTGCCACTCATGATCATAAGTCAGTTGTTATAGATGAAGTTTTAGGAATGTTATTGGTGCTTTGTTTATGCTTCCCACAAGCATATTCGCTTGCAAAAATTCTGTATAAATATATTGATATAAGACCATTTTATCTATGCTTTGGCATAATATTTATTGTATTTAGATATTTTGATATCCGTAAGCCATTGTTTATAAAATATATCGACAAGAAAATGAATAGCTCACTTTCTGTAATCCTGGATGACCTTGTAGCTGGAATTTTCACAGCCATCGTGATATATGTTGTGAGTGTAATACTTGGTAAAGTATTTTGAAAACAGTGGATAAACTAGTTAAAATTTGCAGTGAAAAAGGATTGCGAATTTCGGTTGCTGAATCCTGCACTGGGGGATTGGTTTGCTCTGCGATCACGTCTGTTCCTGGTAGCTCTTTAGTATTTGACCGTGGGTTTATTACTTACTCTCCTGAATCTAAAACTGAACTTCTTAATGTGCCGGAATCACTAATAAAAGATAAAGGTACCGTTAGCAAAGAAGTGGTTACTGAAATGGCTATAGGTGCCATTAAAAATTCCAATGCTGATATTGCTATCTCCATAACCGGTATTGCGGGGCCGGGTGGTGAAGCAGATAAGCCGGTTGGGTTAGTATACTTTGGCCTTTTTCATGACGGAAAAGTAAAAAATTTCAAGAAAATATTTCCTGGTGATCGTGCTGGGGTGCGTTCTCTTGCAACAGATTTTGCTCTGGAGTTGCTTTTGGAAGTAGCTGGTTCTTAACCAAAAATTATATCGGATTGGCTATATCATGCAATGAACTTCGCAAAATATGGCAGAATGCACCGTTAGAGAATAAATATAAAGTTTATTAAGAATGTTTTATAATTGGTTTGACAAATGCTTGAATTATAGCTAGAAGTAGCTGCATAAAGTTTTAAGCGCTCGTAGCTCAACTGGATAGAGTATATGACTACGGATCATAAGGTTGAGGGTTCGAATCCTTCCGAGCGCGCCATTTTTATAACAAAGAAAGCCGGTAAGTATGAGAAAAGTTTTTTCAGTTTTATTATTGGTGGCTTTGGTGTTTGTTGCCAATTTTTCTTTGTGGTTTTTTCATACCAGGGCGATTCATAGCTCGCTTGCACAATTTAAAAAAGAACTATCAAATCACAATATTCTCCTAACCTATGATGATATAAAATTCACTAATTTCAAATCTTGGCGCGTAGAAGGTAATTTAACAAAGGTAAGACTCATAGCTGGCAGAGAAGATGCTCGCATAGTTAAATTTTCAAATTTGAAATTCCGTAGCCTTCCTTTCGATAAAAGAATTCAATTTATTGTTGATGGCGAAATAAATACTCTTTTCAAAGAAGGAGAGACAATAAAAGAAAGTTATAACTTTATTTCCAAGGGGGGGGCGCTTCCAGAGCTATCGATGAATTTAGAGGTGGCTCTTAAAAATGTTAGTGATGAGCTTAAGGATCCGGATGAGCCTAAATTGCATCTTATAGATTCACTTTTTTATACAGACAGTGGTTTTGATGTATTTGATGCAACTAGCCACTTTTTGGTATGGAGTGTTGGGCCAACCAAATTTGAAATGGATGCTAATAAAAATGCGCATGAGCGAAGGGTTAATTTCTCTTTTTCTCTTAACGAACTAGTTTTTAACAAAGATTATGAGCCTAAGAAACACGATGAGGAGCTACATAAACTACGCTTAAAGCTTGGTTCCAGCAGTTTTGATATTCAGTTTTCTTATGTTGAATCTCCAAGTAAGCGCCTGCTTGAGTTGATGAGTAGAGATAAGGAAAATAAAAAGAATTATAAGAAAATTTTTGATTCTTATCAAATTAACATTAAGCAATTTAAGCAAGTAACCGATATTTATAGCATAAACTTAATTGGTGAATTAGACAGGCAGCCAGATGTTCTTTTGCCTCTTGCTAATATGTCTCTGAATGTTAATGACTATAAAAAATTCGCTCAATATATGGCTGATTTTTATAATATTATTCTGGATGATATCATAGTGAAGGCGCCTAATTTCCCAGCTACTAAAATGACGCCTGTTAGGGTTAATAAGTTTATAGAATTCCTTGGGTCTTTGAACATAAACACAAATGATAATAAAGATGATTTGATGGTTTCCATTTCACATAGTAAAGGTGGGGACCTATATATTTCTCAAAAATCATTTTTTAGTGTGATCAATGAATTTCAAAATATTTTTAATGATAAACCTCAAAGTTATAAATGATATTGCAAATTGATTTTTATATAATTTTATCAATTGTTTCTGTAGCAATTATCGGTGTTGGTTTTTTCATTAATTCTAAGTTAAATGCGTTATCAAAATCTATAGAAGACAATTCCAAAAATTTAGAATTATCTCAATTAAAAAGCCACTTGGATTACTTAACCGCTAATTTGCACAACTTGCACCAGTTGGTTGAAGGAAAACTTAATCATTTCACCGCCATGGTTGAAGATCGTATGTTTAGAATGCAATCTGATAGTGCTGACAAACTTGAGAAAATAAGGCAAACAGTAGATGAAAAGCTTCATGAAACCTTGGAAGCTAGATTGGGTGATACATTTAAAATAGTGTCAGAAAGATTAGAGCAGGTTCACCGCGGCATTGGAGAAATGCAAAGTCTTGCAACTGGAGTAGGGGACTTAAAAAGAATTTTATCTAATGTGAAAACTCGTGGCATTTGGGGAGAGGTTCAGCTTGAGGCAATTTTAGAGCAAATGATGTCTCCACATCAATACGAGAAAAATGTTAGCGTACGAGAAGGTTCTTTAGAGAAAGTGGAATTTGCTGTGAAGCTGCCTTCGAAAGAACAAGATGGCTCTATTTTATTGCCAATAGATGCTAAGTTTCCTTTAGATGTTTATCAAAAGTTAGTTGCGGCCCAAGACGCTACAGATATCCAGATGATAGAATTATTTTCTAAAGAGTTGGAGCAGGCCATCAAAAGGCAGGCTAAGATGATATGCGATAAATACATAAACTCTGAAACGACCACTGAATTTGCAATAATGTTTTTACCGGTTGAAGGTCTTTATGCTGAAGTGCTTAGGGCGCCGGGGCTAGTAGAATTTGTTCAGCAAAGTTACCATGTTGTTATTACCGGGCCAACCACTCTTTCGGCTATTTTATCTAGCTTGCAAATGGGATATCGCACAATTGCTATTCAAAAACGCTCAAGCGAAGTTTGGAGTTTATTGGCTGCTGTACGAAAAGAGTTTGTAAAATTTGCGGATTTATTAAGTAAAACAAAGCTTAAATTAGATCAGGCTAGTAGAGTTATTGGAGATGCTGAGACGAAAACAAGGACTATTCAAAAACACTTAAAAAATATTGAAATTGATAAAGATATATCTATAGATGACGATATAATTTTGCCAATTAACTTGGCGGTAGACAATAAAAAGGAAGGTGAATAATACTAAGTTCCGAAAACAATTTGGTACTAATGCAGTGTATTAAATTTTTAATTTAGACATTGACTTATAAATTATTTCGCTTAAATTATTAGTTAAGGTGTTTTTTATACCTCAAGGCAAGTAGCCTTTTTATAATATCCATGTAGGAGAAAAACTATGACTATTTCTATTCTAAATAATACCTCGGCACGTACAGCTTCGGCAAATATAGGCTCAGCTATGAGGGACATCCAAAGTTCAAGTGCAAGATTGGCTTCAGGTCAAAGAATCATAAATCCTTCTGATGATGCAGCTGCGCTAGCTATTGGTACCGGCCTTAAGACAGACTCATCTACTTGGAGCTCTGCTCTTACAACTACTACGCAAGCTCTCGCTATTACTTCTATAGCAGATGGTGGTATGAAGGCTGTTTCTGATATTTTAGCAAGATTAAAAGCTTTAGCTTCTCAAGCTAATAACGGTGGTATGAGTTCCAATAACTTGTCTTATATGAAAAAAGAAATGGACTCTTTAATATTGCAAATAGGTACCGTTGTGCAAACTAATAAATTTAATGGAATCGTTTTGTTAGATGGTACTTTTACCAACAAAGCGTTCCAAGTTGGTCTTGCAACAACAGACACTATCACTTTAGGGTTCTCTGCTGTTGATGCAACTAGCCTTGGTGTAAATAGCATTGACGTAACAGCTTCTGGTGGTATTGCTGCTGCAAATACTGCTTTAGATGCTGCGATCATTACGGTGCAAACTTATAGAGCTCAAACTGGTGCAGATCAGTCGCGCTTTAACTTTGCTGCTGCTAATATTGAGACAACCTTGGGTAATATCGATGCTGCTGCTTCTATATACTTAGATGCTAACTTTGCAGCAATTTCTACTGACTTTGCTAATCAACAAACAAAAATGCAAGCAGCTATTGCGACACTCGCAAATGTCAACAATCTGCCACAAAATTTGTTAAAATTAATTAGTTAACGTTAATAAAGTAATAAGATGGCTAATTTCAATGTTCAATCAATGTTAATAGTATCTGATAGAGGTTGCTCTGTGAGCGGTTCTAAATCCTTTGAAGTTAGCCAACTAGCAAAAGAATTTTCAAAATTATCTAATCAAGATAATTTTCCTAAAGCATCGCCTAGCTTTGGTCCTGATGTGACCATTAAGGCACCTATTTTTGTGACAACTCCAGACGGAGTTTTGCATGTTAAAGTGGGGGAAAAACATATTCCCGAAATAACTATGGAAAATTTTGGTATGTGTAAGTAATAAAAGTCCATTCTTATACCGAAACCCTTTTTTCAAGGCGAGATGCAAGTGTTCAGTTTAGAATGGGTTTTGGTATTAATCAACTTTCTATACCTTGCTTGGAAAATATAGATTTATAAAAAGGCTTCAATACATCTTTGTTAAAATTTTAAATTATAAAATAAATTAGCATCAACCTCCTTGAAATATTTTGTATATAAAGGTAGAGTTATATAGTATTTATTTGGTTTGTATTTTTAGTGACATCTGGTAGACACACCTTTATCAATTATCCATTTCCGAAAAACTTGCTTGTAGATGTGAAGCGAGGTTATTACAAAGTCTTTGGTTCTGATGGGGGAGCAGAAATTATTGAAGCAGACAATGCCAAAGATGCTTTAGATAAAACCAAGATAGTTAATATCAGTAAAATTGAATACATGGGTTTTTGTGATAGGAAAATAGTCAACGCTAAAGAGCTTATAGAAGCCAACGAAATAATAGATCAAGATCCCGCCGCTGAATCAGTGGAGCAATCCCTTGAAACAAAAGAAAAACCTCAGGAGTAGCCAATGACTCAATTAACCCACATAATAAACCCAGAGATTATTCGTGCTTATGATATTCGCGGTAAATATGGCGTTACTTTATTGAAGGAAGATGGATATTATTTAGGTAGGTCTATAGCAACGTTTATTAAAAATCATAAGTTGCCAGAAACTGTATGTGTTGGTAGAGATGGTAGGCTTTCTTCCCCAGACCTGCACAGCACGCTTATCCAAGGTTTAGTTGAATCTGGAATGAAAGTAACAGATATTGGAATTGTAGCTACCCCAACACTTTATTACACAGCAGTTACGCAAAAAATTACAGCTGGTATAATGATTACTGGTTCCCATAACCCTGGAGACCAAAATGGTTTCAAAATAATTTACCAAGGTCGTTCATTTTTTGGTGGAGATCTTGAAATGTTGGCGAAGATTTCTGCTCATGGAAATTTCGCTATGGGTAATGGATCAGTCGAGCAGATTGATATCAGAGATGAATATATTGATGCTTTAAATAAAAGAGCTGTTGGCACTTTAGGCAAAAAAATGAGAATTGCTTGGGATCCGGGTAATGGTGCTACAGGAGAATTAGTTGAGAAATTGGTTAAGGTTATAGATGCTGAGCATTTTGTTATTAATTCCAAAATTGATGGAAACTTTCCCAATCACCATCCAGATCCTACTGTGGCAAAAAATATGGAGCAATTATGTGATTTGGTGCTGAAAAACAATTGTGATATAGGGTTTGCATTTGATGGTGACGGAGATAGATTGGGGGTTGTAGATAACAAAGGGCGAATTGTTTTTGGCGATCAAACTCTATTTATATTAGCGGAAGACATGTTAACGCGCATACCGGGCGCTAAAGTTGTTGCTGATATAAAAACAAGTAATTTTGTTTTTTCCAAAGTGGCTGAATTAGGCGGTGAACCAATAATGTGGAAGACAGGGCATTCCCTCATCAAAGTAAAAATGAAAGAAGAGGATGCCTTACTTGGTGGAGAGATGAGTGGGCATCTGTTTTTTGGTGAAAACTATTACGGATTTGATGATGCCCTGTTTGGTGCATGTAAAATGATCAACATATTAAGTAATAAAAGTTATGTGCTTGCAGACAAAATCGATGATTTGCCAAAAATTTATGCTACTCCGGAATTGAGAATAGATATTGACGAAACTATAAAATTTGAAGTAATAGAGTTGATCAAGGGTTATATGATGGCACGCAACATTAAATTTAGTGATCTTGATGGTGTAAGGGTTTCTAAAGATAATGGCTGGTGGTTAGTGCGGGCGTCTAATACTCAGAGCTCCCTTGTTGCAAGGGTGGAAGGGAATACGGAGAAAGATTTGCAGTTGCTGTGTGAAGAAGCAATAAAAATATTTTCTATATTCAACATCAATTCGGAAACTATTAGGAGTTTTATTGAATGTCGATAGGTGTACAACCATTAATTTTTGGAGTGTCAGGCACAAAACTTACAAAAGAGGAAGCTGAGTTTTTCATAGAGGTAAATCCGTTTGGATATATAATATTTTCTCGCAATATTGAAAGCAAGGCTCAAGTTCAAGAGCTTACCAACTCTTTAATGGCATTAAACCCTAATAGAATTCCACCTATTTTGATAGACCAAGAAGGTGGTAGAGTTGCGCGTCTCCGTCCACCACTAGCAAAAAATTACCCTACAGCTCAATATTTTGGGGAGATTGCAAAGCGGGATTTAGATGCTGCTTATCAAGAAGTTTTGCAGAACTATTATACTATAGGGCTAGAGCTAAAGGAGTTTGGCATAAATGTAGACTGTGCGCCTGTGGCTGACTTACTTTTTGAATCAGCTGATGAAATCATTGGGGATAGAAGCTTTGGTAGTTCGGTTTCTATAGTTAGTAAATTATGTGAAGCTGCGTGCATAGGGCTTATAAAATCTGGGGTTAGGCCCATTCTTAAGCACATACCGGGTCATGGAAGAGCTCAGTGTGATAGTCACAAGGATTTACCAATTGTTACTACTGATCTACCAACTTTAGAATCAACTGACTTTCAGGTATTTAAAAATTTATCCAGCGTTTCAGATGCTTGGGTTATGACAGCGCATATAACATTTCCTGCAATTGATCCTTATAATTGTATAACAACCTCGAAACTAGGGATTCATTATATAAGGAATAAACTAGGTTATAAAGATGCCAAGATTATATCTGATGATTTATCCATGAAAGCTTTGAAAAAAACTGTTGGAGAAAACGCTATTGCTGCACTGCAAGCCGGGTGTGATATAGCTTTGCATTGCAATGGAGAAATTGAAGAGATGTTTGATGTTTATGAAAGTGTTTGCAATTTAAATGATTCTCAATCTTCTATTATTAATCAATGATCTTGGTGGCTAACCATAGTTCTTTGCATTTAGCATCACGCATATGTGAGTTAGGACCTTATACCCTTGTTACCAGCGATACGAGATTATATAATTCAAAAGAGATGGAGGTCTCCATTCCAAGTTTTGACGCAAACGAGTGTGTATTGATTATTGGATATGATGGTGATTCCAACCTAACCTTTATTGAGTTACTACTTCACGCGCAAAAATTAAAGAACATGGGCGTGAGTAAAGTACACTTATGTATGCCTTACATGATTTATAGCAGGCAGTGCCAAGATAAAAGCGGATCTTTTGGCGTTTTATCACTTGTAATAAATATGATAAATCAGTGTCAATTTGCTAGTGTTTCAATAGTCGATCCTCATGACCCTGAAATTTTCTCCCAAATAAATAATTTTGTTGAAATACCTCATAATTCTTTATTTGGTGATTATACAAAAGATGCTGTTTTCGTTTCTCCAGATGCTGGCAGCAGGAGAAGACTTAAGTTTTTTTTAAACGCGGGTTGTAAGGGTTTCGCTTTAAACAAAATTAGAAAATCACCTTCGGAAGTTTATATAAGCGGAGAGTGTGAAGATTTTAATAGAAAAGATTGCATAATATTAGATGATATAGTAGACTCTGCGAACACTGTTTGTAGGGCGGCTGAATTCCTTAAAAAATGCGGCGCGCAGCAGATAACTGGCTATATTAGTCATAATT
>JAJTHY010000087.1 GCA_021298045.1 Candidatus Jidaibacter sp. | reverse complement strand
TGTCAATTTGATCGTACGCTACAAAATTACCAAATCTCTTTGTAATCGCTGCTGTTAGCGTTGTCTTACCATGATCCACGTGTCCTATCGTTCCGATATTTACGTGGTCTTTCTCTCTTACGTATTTTTGCTTACCCATAACATCCCCAAAAATTAGCGCTATTAATAAATAAAATTGGAGCGGGTGATCGGAATCGAACCGACGTGACCAGCTTGGAAGGCTGGGGCTCTACCATTGAGCTACACCCGCTTGAATACTTTCGCTTTGTAATACCAGATCCCAAAATAAATTGGATATTAACGCTCATCTTTTAGCAAAGTGACTTGATAAAAATTTGTTGAATATATAAAATATTCAGCTGCTTTTTCCCTTCACACTTTGCTAAACTCTGGCATTACTGTCTCAATTTATTTTGGGACTTGGCACAAGAGAGACTTGTTTGATGCAAAATCTCAAAAATCACCTATCAAAGCCGCAGTGATTCAAACACAACTCCCTCACAATTGCAAGCACTTCTAATGATAAAACTTAATTTTTTTCTTCAGAAACACCATCATAATCTGACACAACCTTGTTGCGACCGCTTTGTTTAGCTTTATAAAGATTTTGATCTCCTCTTTTTAGTAAAGTGTCGAGATTATCGCCATCATGAAAAAATGTAAGCCCTATGCTTAAAGAACATGAGATACTAAATGGCTCAACTGGAATAGAAAATGGCTTAGACTCAATATTAACACGGATACGTTCAGCGATCGAATTTGCTAAGCTTGGGTTGATGGACGCAAGTATTGCAACAAATTCCTCGCCGCCATATCTGGCACATAAGTCAGTAATCCTTAAATTGTCTGACAAACGCTTGGCAACTTCAGCAAGCACAGCGTCTCCAGATTGATGGCCATACGTGTCATTAACCGTTTTGAAATGATCAATATCTATCATTAATAATGCAACACTATCTGCAGCAAATTGGGAATTATCTATCATATTTCGTATATGAGTTTCCAAATATCTGCGATTATATAAATTGGTAAGCGCATCAACTACCGACTGCTTAATGCTGCTCAAATAATTAGATTTCAAATCATCTTGATAACGCTTCCTTTTTATTTGCGTAACACATCTAGCAACCATTTCATTTGCATCTATGGGAGAAAGCAGGTAATCATTAACCCCAAGTTCAAGGGCCCTAGTCAGAGTTTCATCATCATTTTCATCCACAATAATCAAAATTGGGGTATGCCTGTATTTATCAACACTCCGCAACTCAGAACAAAACCTAAGACCATCATTATCAAGCAACAAAGCGCTTATCATTATAAGGCTGTAATCGGTTTCATCCACGCCATTTAATAAGTCATCTATAACTTCCTTTTGCGTACATTTAACACCTATATCCCCAAGCTTTTCAGAGATTCGTCTATATTGAAGTTTATCATCATCAATAATCAACGCACTCGCTCCTTCAACTTTATTTCGTGTTTCAACTCCACGTTGGATAACACCAAATTCTCTCCCCGTTTGATCTCTTAAACGCAACTCATCATCCATAACTTTAAGGCGCACTAAAGATTTTAAGCGCGTCATTAAAGCTTTATCATTAATCGGCTTAGTGAGAAAATCATCTGCTCCCGCTTCCAAACCCCGCACCTTATCTTCTTGCGCATTTAAAGCAGTAACAATGATTATAGGAATAAATGATAGGTTGGGATCAGATTTTATGATTTGCGTTGCTTCAAATCCATCCATCTCAGGCATCATCACATCCATCAGTATAAGGTCGGGTTTTATTTCCTTAGCTTTTGCTACCGCCTGAACACCATTAGACGCGGTAAAAACTTGGTAATAATCTTGTTTGAGCTTAGCATCCAAAAGCTTAACGTTAAAGTCTACATCATCTACTACAAGTATGCGTGCCGTCATCTAACTCTGCTCTATATAGGTTTTTATTTTAGTAAGTAATTCACTGAGTATTATTGGTTTTTCAACGTATTCATCAAATTTCGCATTGTGCGCTTCGCTGTTGAAT
This sequence comes from Candidatus Jidaibacter sp., assembly GCA_021298045.1. Classification (GTDB taxonomy): domain Bacteria; phylum Pseudomonadota; class Alphaproteobacteria; order Rickettsiales; family Midichloriaceae; genus JAJTHY01. The sequence continues at coordinate 5,619 of JAJTHY010000087.1, read as the reverse complement.
TTATCATGACTGAGTGCTGTAACTGCAAATATCGGAATATTTTCAAAAGGCTCCAGTGCTCTTAACTTTATGCAGGCTTCTATGCCAGAAATACCAAAAATTTCAACATCCATTAGTATAAGGTCTGGTGTAAATTCATAGCATTTATTTACAACATCGTTACCATTGTTAATGCAAATAGTATCAAAACCGTTTTGCTGAAGGAAGTATGATAACATTTTAGAGTTTATTTCGTTATCTTCTACTATCAAAATTTTTTTATTCATATAAAATACACACTTATATATTATTATTTAAAGCCATCAAACCAAGAAAAAATCAACTAAAAGAATGTTAAATTTTCAGATCATCAACGATTTGTTAATGCAAAAGGCCGAAAAAATTGCCATTGCAGTATCAGGTGGGGCCGATAGTATGTGCCTTACGCATTTACTTGCTGGTTGGTGCAAAGAAAATAATGTAGAGCTACATGCGTTAATAGTAGATCATGGTTTAAGAGCGGAATCTTCGCAAGAGGCAGAATCAGTTAAATTATTTTTAATTAGCGAAGGCATCAGTACACATATCCTAAAATGGAAAAACGCAAAGCCAAAGTCAGATATTCAAAACCAAGCAAGAATAGCTAGGTATAACTTACTTACACAACATTGCAAGGAACACAGCATCAAACACCTGTTTGTAGCGCATACATTAAATGACCAGGCCGAAACAATACTAATGCGCATAATAAGAGGTTCTGGGATAGATGGCATCAGTGGCATGGCCCCCAAAACCACACTTGGCTGTATAACGATTTTAAGGCCTTTACTAAAGATTGATCGAAACCAAATAGAACAACATCTACTCAATGTAGGGTGGCCTTGGGTCAACGATCCATCTAATTTAAACCATAAATATGACCGCATTAAGGTCAGGTCTATTTTGAATGCTTATGAAAAAGAGTTTGGAAATAAAAATCTTTATAAGCGCCTTAGCTTGCTTGCGCAAAATGCTAGAACCACAAAAAAATACTTGAGCAAACGCGTGAATATCGCCTGGAAGAAATATATAAGCATCAATGAATTAAATTACTTAGAAGTTGATAATGCCGTATACAACCTGCCACAAGAGATAAAACAACGCTTATTTGTAAGAGCATTTAAATATCTCAATCCCGAAGCTAACACCCCTAGGCTATCCTCGCTTACACACGCAATAACAGAGTTAAGAGCATCAACATTAATAACTAAAACTTTAATGGGTTGCTTGGCTCAAAAAACTACAAAGTGCACTACTATTTGTTTAGAGTTTGGTAAAAACCCTCTCACTTTAGATCTCAAAATTAATGAGGTTAATATCTGGTATAACTTCAAAATAATTGTATCTAAAGAAGGTCTAGTTGCAAAACCATTAGGAAAAAGTGGTTGGGAATATTTGAAGGAACTTGGTTTCACAAAAAAACCTAAAACTCCAATTGCAGCAATTCATTCAATGCTCTCAATATATGATGGAGACCTTTTAGTTTCAGCACCTCAAATAAATTTCATAACTCCAAATATCAACATAGACATATCAATAAATTAATGAGATATTTAATATTGTTATAACAATGTATTTGACCATTTGTGTTAGACCAAAAATTATCGCAAAAAACGTCTCAAACACTTATTGTTTCCAAGCAAATGCAACAATCTCTCAAGATTTTGCAAATGACATCCGCAGATTTATCGGAATATTTACAAAACGAAATACAAGACAACCCTTTTGTTGAGTTAGAGACGCAAGACCAGTTAAGTATATCAGTCGAACAAGGCTCGGATGAAATAGACACTTCTAATTATTGGCAAGATGAAGAATATCTCAGATATAATGTCGCCAACAATAATCATACTACGTCGGAAGATAATATAGAATCCCACAAGATATCTCTTAAAGAACATATTTTAGAGCAGGCTAATATTTGCTTTGCTCAAGAGAAAGATAAATTTATAGCGAGTTACTTGACAGATCTGCTAGATCAAAATGGGTATCTAAAAGAATCTATTGATTCAGTGGCTCGCACCCTAAGATGCAAAAAACAAGTAATTGAAACGGTATTAAAAAAGTTAAAAACATTCGACCCAATAGGTGTTTTTGCCAGTGATATAGCAGAATGCCTTACAATTCAATTACGCGAACAAGGTATAGTAGACAAAAAAATTTATGATCTCATATCAAATTTAGATATGATTGCAAAAGGTCACTTTGAAAAATTAATTAAGCAATTAAAAATCAATAATGAAATCTTTGCCAGCTACATGAAGGTTATAAGATCTCTTGATCCCAAACCAGCCAGGAACTTCAATTATGAATTCACTAGATCAAAAATAGCCGACGCTTTCATCTATAAAAATCAAAATGGTGATTTTGCAGCAAAACTTAACCCTGCAGCATTTCCAAGTGTTTTCGTAAATAGCAAATACTTCGAACAAGTCTATCAACACGCTAAAAGCGCTGAAGAGAAAAGGTTTTGCTCTAACAAACTGCAAATTGCAAATTGGCTATTGCGCTCGGTAACTCAAAGAGCTGAGACTATATTGCGAGTAGTAACCAAATTGTCTGAAATACAACATGAATTCCTTACTTCCGGGCTTGATTATCTAAAGCCCATGACCTTGTCCGATATATCGAAGATGCTAGAATTACATGAAAGCACGATAAGCCGCATTAGCAATAAGTATGTAGGAACGCCATTTGGAGTATTTGAAATTAAATATTTTTTTTCCAATGCACTTTCTTCTAATATTTCAGAAAACTTAATCTCCACCCGCAGCGTTAAAAGTAAAATTAAGCAATTGATTGAGACTGAATCTGAAACCAAAAAAATTCTTTCAGATGACGAAATAGCAAAACTTTTAACCGAAGGTGGCGTTAATATTTCACGTAGAACCGTCGCAAAATACAGAGACATATTGGGAATCAACCCTTCTCATCTTAGAAAAAAAAGGTTTTTGTGATTATATTTTATTTATACTTTCCCTTCACTATCTATAAAACTAATTTCACTTATAATTAGAGTTTACATTAAAACCTTAATTCAGCTTTCAAAGTAACAGCGTGGCTTTTGCTATACTTTTTCAGGGTTCCGACATAACCAAGCATGAGCTTTAAGTTGTTATCACCGTTTAGCACTGATCCATATACAGTGAAATAATCTGCATGCCTACCAGATCCTCTGCTATCTATATTATATACTGTGCTTGCCAGCGGGGTGGTTAACTTTATGATGGTGTCATTATCCCCAAAGTCATATCCATGCTCATAGATTCCAGTAATCTTATATTCTTTTTCCCCTAACTTCCATTTATGTCTCACCCCCATTCCTGCGTATGGTTCATACGTTTTTATCTTCTTTTTCAGATAGGTTTGATTATATATCCCTGCACCTTTTTCACTATGCTTATCCCTTTCAGTGGAATCTAATGTTAACCCAATATTTGGCCTTAGTGAGAACCTATCATTTACTACATACTTCCATGAACCTCTTAGGTCTGCTGATAAGCTCTTGCTATTATACTTTGATTTTGCTTGATATATTGTTCCTGGTAATGGATTCCCATACCTTGTTGATTCGTGGTGGTTTAATGCACCATGAATTATCGCTCCCAACTCTATTTTTTTATTGATCTCTTTAGTATAGTAAGCTCCTATTGCTCCAACTTTACTCGTTATCTTATTATTTTGTGATATCAGAGTTGATGGTGACTCATTCTGTCCAAGCCCAAAACTTGTCGTTACCCCTAGTGCAGAACCAGCTTTATTGTCTCTTTTTTCATATCCAAATATTAATCCTTCGTTATCAGTATATGATGCTTTTGCATTTAAATTATCGCTCCTTGTGTGCACATAATATGGAATTATCCATACTCTTTGTGTGTCTCTATCCATTACCTTAAGTCCGCTTTGGGTTAAGGATTTCATCAGCATCTTCTCTTTTTCATTTTCTATTTTGCCACTAAACTTAGTTTGCCCTAAATTATAATTAGCTAAAGTTGGCGCCCTTTGGATAAAACTTATTTCATCACTTGAAGTTTTCTCACGCTTAGGTAATGCAAACACTACATCTGCAATCGGTATGCTGCTGGTTATATCTGCTAAAACGCTGGTGCCTCGAGTTTGAAGAGAAATATTCTTATTATTTGCATTACCATAATCTACATCTGTTATCTCAACTATCCCAATAGGTGTCACAGTATCAAATGTTCCATTTAAGTTATTATACGATGCAATTATATATTTTTTACCATCAGATGTAGGGCTTACAGTTTCAACTTGTAACTCTGTGCCTGCATTGATATTAATCGTATTAGCATTAAGTTTACCCGCGATAGCTGTGCTAGGTGATAACCCTACAATATATTTAGACCCTGTATTAAAGGTTGCAGTGTCAAAAGAAGATGATCCATACCCACCAAAAGCTGCTCCAGAGTTTACGGTTAGATTTTTAGCTCCATTACCCAATAGTGCACTAATTGATGATGCTGTGCCCACTCTAAATTCACCAGAATTAACTATAACATTACCTGCATATGCACTGTTATTGCCGGTTAATGTAAAAACAGCAGAGTTTTTAACAAGAGAATCCATCGCCCCTAAAGTACCAGCATAAGTACCTTGGCCAATAGATAAGGTTTTACCAGCGCCCGAGATAGTACCGCTACCGTTTAAAGTATCAATTCTAAGGCCGGTATAGCCTCCTGTTAAAGCATTGGTAGCAGCAGAGAAATCTATGGCACCATCGTTATTAATGATAGCTGAGTCTGCATTACTGGTATCAGCAAAGGTTAAAGTACCAGAGGCATTGTTGGTGATAGTAGAGCTACCTGCATTAGAGCCATTAGCTAAATTTACTATTCCACTGTTGGCAATGGTTCCACCTAAGGTAACATTGTTAAAGTCAAACCGACCTGTTGCAGCGTTAGTAATTGCACCGGTTGAAGTAAAGGTGGATGCTGCATTTACAGTAAAGAGTCCACTGTTGTTTAAATTACCTGTATTAATAAAAGTAGAACCTGCAGTATTGGTAAAGCTTTTACCGCTAGCATTGGTGAATGTTGCACTGGAGCTGTTGGTAAATGTCCCAGTGCTACTTAGAGTTCCATTGTTATTAAAAGCACCATTGTTAGTGATATTACCAGTTGCTCCTATAACGTTGGATGTACTCGTATTAGTAATCGTGCCAGCGTTAGTTATTGTTGCATTTCCAACACTTGAGCTACCATAAAACCCAAAATTTCCAGAATTTAAAACCGTACCTCCTAATGTGCCTTCATTAAAAATAAAGAGACCTGCAGATTTGTTATCAATTGTACCCGTATTAGTAAATGTTGAGCCAGTATTTACATTATAATTTCCAGAATTTGTAAGAGTCCCAGCATTGGTAAATGTTCCACCAGAGTTATTATTAAAGGTTCTACTTGCGAAGTTAACAAAGGTTCCGCTGGAACTGTTGGTAAAAACCCCAGTGCTACTTAGAGTTCGATTGTTATTAAAAGCAGCATTGTTAGTGATATTACCAGTTGCTCCTATAACGTTGGATGTACTCGTATTAGTAATCGTGCCAGCGTTAGTTATTGTTGCATTTCCAGCTGTTGAAGATCC
>JAJTHY010000169.1 GCA_021298045.1 Candidatus Jidaibacter sp. | reverse complement strand
TGGCTTAAACCCGTGGGAGTACTTAAGGGCGGTATTTGAGCGGATACAAGATCATCCGATATCCAAGATCGCAGAACTCCTCCCGTGGAACATTAAACTAGATTAACCCGCTGCACTAAACCTCCTTTACTGTACGCTTACATATAATCGCATCTGTCCATTTTAGAGCGGGTTTTGGTATAACTTATCGAAATCTAAAATTTATCAACCTTGATTGTGGCATCTGCAACCGCTACAAAATTGGGGTTTCTAAGGGTGTGGTTATATTTAAGCGGGGTGGCATTTGGAGAGAATATCTCGCCTCCCACAGCTTTTAGCAGAGCGTGCCCAGAAGCTGTGTCCCAGGAGAATGTAGGCTTAAAGCGTGGGTAAATATCACCTTGGCCTTCTACCATAAGAGCAAATTTATACGCACTTGGAACCGGGCTTAATGTCTTAACTTTATAGCGACTTAAGAAATCCTGAGATCGTTGACACAGATTGCTGTCGGATACCAAAAAGTCTAATCCTTTGCTAAAATTTCTTTTAGGGTTCAGCGCAGTGTTTGCAGCATTTTCAATTTTATAAACGCTATCATCAAGGTTATAATAGGTGGAGCCATGTAGTGGCGAATTTATAATGCCCAAAATAGGGTCGCCATTTTTGATCAAAGCAATGTTAATAACAAAGACGCCATCTCTATTTATGAATGACCATGTGCCGTCAATGGGGTCTACAAGCCAGAAGAGATCGCTATTACGGATTACATAAAGATTTAAAGTTTGGTTATCTTCTTCAGAGATGACTGGTATAGAAGGGGCAATAGCAATTAAGCGTTTGGTAATAAATTCGCTAATTTCAATATCTGCAGCAGTTACTGGTGAGTGGTCTTCCTTACTTGTTACTTCTAAATCATCCAGGCTATAATGTTTAAGAGCTATTTTGCTGGCATCAATCGCTATTTCTGCAATTTGGACTGGATTTATTTTCATGCCTTTAATAAAGATTTCACTTTTTGCACAATGCCATTGCTATTCAAGCCAGCTATTTCATACATATTATAAGGTGTGTCATGGTCAATAAATGCATCTGGTAAGCACATAGAGCGGAACTTGAGATTTCCAGTATCCATTAGCCCTTCATCTTCTAAAAATTTTGCAACCCAGCTGCCGAAACCACCAACAGATCCTTCTTCAATGGTGATAAGTACCTCATGATTTTTTGCTAATTCCCGAATAAGATCATGATCTAAAGGTTTGGCAAACCTAGCATCAGCTATGGTGATGTTTATGTTATCATTTTTTAAAATCTCCGAAGCCTTGAGAACTTCCTGCATTCGTGTTCCTAAGTTTAGTATTGCAACCTTTTCACCTTTTTTAACAACCTTTCCTTTGCCAATTGCAATGGGTTTTAATTCGTTAGGTAACGAAAGGCCAACTCCTTCGCCCCGTGGGTAACGTATTGCTGAAGGGCGATCGTTTATATTCATGCTGGTTGCGAGCATTTTCACAAATTCAATTTCATCAGAAGGCGCCATAATTACGATATTTGGTAAGCAGCACATAAACGCTAAATCGAAAGATCCAGCATGCGTTGGGCCATCGGCCCCTACTAAGCCCGCTCTATCCATCATGAACCTAACTGGCAAGTTTTGGATAGCAACGTCATGCACTACTTGGTCATAGGCGCGTTGCATAAAAGTGGAGTATATTGCTACGTATGGTTTAATACCTTGTGTAGCAAGACCCGCTGCAAATGTTACGGCATGTTGTTCCGCGATTCCAACATCAAAAGTGCGCTCAGGGAAGGATTGCTCAAATATATTTACGCCAGTTCCAGATGGCATGGCAGCCGTAATTGCAACGATTTTATCATCTTGCTCCGCCATCTTTACTAAAGTTTCGCCAAATATTTTTGTATATGTTGGTTTGCTTGGAGCTGATTTCTGCTGCTCTTTAGTAAGTGGGTCAAATTTGCCAACTGCGTGGTAGCTTTCTCCGCAGCTAAATGGGGGGTTAAAGCCCTTGCCTTTTTGAGTTTTGATGTGCACCAGGATTGGGCTTTCAATGCCGCTATCATTTTTTAGATTTTCTAATACAAATATCAAACTTTGAACGTCATGACCATCTAGTGGGCCAACATAATGAAAACCCATTTCTTCAAAGAAATTTCCACCAGTCACAATATCTTTGGCATACTGTTTGGTTTTCTTTGCAAAGTGTTCAATTGGGTCTGGCATTTTGTGCAATATGCTTTTTGCTATCTGCCTAAAATTTAAAAATGGTTTTGAAGACATCAATTTGTTTAGGTAGGTGTTCATTGCACCAACATTAGGCGCAATAGACATTTCATTATCATTTAAAACAACTATGAGTTTACTTCTTAAGTGCCCTGCATTATTCATTGCTTCGTATGCCATGCCAGCACTTAAAGAACCATCTCCTATCACTGCTACTACGTGTTGATCATCTTCATTCAAATCGCGAGCAACCGCCATGCCAAGGGCTGCGGAAATTGAGGTAGAGCTATGGCCAGCACCGAAAGTATCGTACTCACTTTCTGTGCGTTTTAAGAAGCCGGAAATGCCGCCGCCTTGACGTAGAGTATGCATAAGATCTTTACGGCCAGTCAAAATTTTATGTGGATATGCTTGGTGCCCAATGTCCCACACCAATAAGTCTTTTGGGGTATTGAATACATAGTGCAAAGCGACGGTAAGCTCAACTACTCCAAGCCCTGCGCCTAGGTGTCCCCCAGTCTTGGAGACAGATTCAATTGTCGTTTGCCGTAACTCTTCGGCAATTTCTGGAAGCTCAGATATATCAAAAAGCCTTAGATCTTCTGGAGAATTAACCTGAGATAAAAGGGGTTGGTTCTTTTTAATGGCTTTCATATACAGTTACACTCATAAACATAGCTATGTATTATAGCCATAAAATTTATGATTTTAAACCATTTTGATTCTTAACTTTTTATCAAATATTTTGAGGGGAAATTTACTCAACATGACTTCCATCCTCGAATCCAGCAATGCTAAGTTAAAAGTTTGGTATAACTTAGGTATTTAAAATGAAAAAAAATTATGAATTTAAGGGTGGAGATAGACTTTGTGGTATCTACGAAGACTACCACCATATTATGATGTTAAACGAACTGAAATATGGTAAGGGAGCATATAAACTCAGCTGGGCAGGTACAGAGAATAGTGGGTTATCATTTGGTGGTAATCAGATGGACATAGCTCATAATGCCTATGGTAGGGCAATATTTCTTAAGATAATTCAAAATGCAACGCATAGTGATGGCAGTAAAATTTTATCAGATTCTGAAATTCGCTCTATAGAAAAAATATGTAGCCAGCAAGATAAGATAATCGCTATTCCCGTTAAAAAAGCATTTTCAAATATGGTTCCAAAAATAGATGAAGCCTTGTCAAGTGGTTATGGCAAAAAATTGATACATGATGCATATGTAAATGAGATTTTGTCTAAAGGGTGCATAATAGAAATGTTTATAGATAGTTTAAAAGAGGGGCCTGGGAAAAATTTTGCTCGGTCAGATATCGGAAAAATACACTTGTTTGATTACAGTAACCAATATGGTTTGAGCGCTCGCGGGCCCCTTTACAAATTTCTTAATGGGGAAAAGGCTGTGCTGAAATCGGGTGCAGTGCTAGGGCCTATTACTAAACAAGATTTCAATCTAGAAGATTTTAAAAATGATTTTTTGTTTCATTTAAAATACTACAAAAATAATCCAGAAAATGTGATTAGAAGATTAGATAATATAACGGAATATGTAAATAATGAATGTAGTAAACATACTCCCCGAGTGTGCCAAGAATAGTTAAGCTAAAAAAAGGAGGTGAAACTAGGTAAATATTGCGATACACGGTGGAAGGCCCACCGAGATCGGTCAGCACGGGCAAGTTTCACACTGCATCACGGTGCTAAATTCTAAGGATTTTGGTACCCATTTTATAAGGGGTTAGCTATAAGATATGGAATCAGATGAGCTCAGGGAGCTATCAGGCACAAGCTGTAAAGATTGTCATGATACCTAAAGTTAAAGGAGGAATGAGGAAGCTCGGGATACCAATGGTGACAGATAGAGTTGCCCAGACGGTGATAAAGAATAGATTAGAAAAGACAGTTGAAGAACACTTTCATAAAGACTCATATGGATATCGAACTGGCAGATCTGCAATAGATGCAGTGGTGCAAGCGAGACAGAGATGTATGAAGTATGAATGGGTAGTGGAAGTAGACATTAAAAGCTTCTTTGATGAGCTGGATCACGAGCTGCTGATGGGGATACTGAGGAAGTACACGGAGGACAAAGTAGTTCTGTTGTACAGCGAAAGATTTCTAAAAGCAGAAGCGAGGAGTGAAGCAGGAGAAGTGATAATAAGGGACAAAGGTACACCTCAAGGAGGAGTGGTGAGTCCGGTATTAGCAAATCTATTTTTGCACCCCAAAGAATAATTATCTCAAGGCATTATTCCGATCTTTGAAGAATGCATTTTTAGTCGATGCCTAATAAGTGATTAGTGACTATGCCAGTAGAAAAAAAATTTAACTGGAGAAGCTTTGTATACGCAGACTGTATTGTTGTATTATTGCAGAAGGAGAATATATTTATATTAATAACATAAGCGGCAGAATCGTTATTGATATTACTAGTTGCGCCGCAATTAAAAATGGAAAATATATATTCACCCGTAAATATACCATTAAGACCTGCACCTATAAAACCACAGGTTATTGCACCAACCGCAAGCGGTAATATATCATAATCTGTATGGAGCCTAGGTCCCAAAAAACACGCTAATCCAGAAGCGCATAACAAGGGTAAGCTTGAGATATTACAAGAAAGCTTTGATTGCGATTCTGACCCGCTATTGGCACTAGCTAGAGGTTTATATAAAAAACAGCATACGAGAACCGCTGCAGCGCTGCAGGCCAGCTGACGCATAGACTCTTGACTTGTAATCATTATTACCTATTTCATGACACGATGCATTTTGTACCATAACAACTCGAAATACGCAACACTTTTTCCCAATTTGACTTCATATTCACGGACATCAGTGAGTAATATGTTAGTTCATATGGAATAAATTGTTCCTAGATACTTCTAGCCTTTAACCCATCAATCATACCCTTAAAGAAAAGCGCTGGCCGGGGGCAAAAGGTCTGCATTATAAACGCGTGGAAGCGCGAGCAAATCTTTTTGAGGCAGAGCTTGTACTTATTTCGCTAGTAAAAGGAGCATTATTGAAATTTTATTTAAAGGATAATTTATCTTATAGACCAGGTATTTGATTGTGTATAGCAGGAATGATTCCCCAGGTGCTCACAGATCCGTACATGAGACCCTCGCCTCATACAAATTCCCTAGTTTTGATAAGAACTTACACACTTTTCAAAGCTTAATTACAGCGATTCACTTTCGTTCATTTTCATAAAACTCACCTGATAACCTTCGTTACCTTCTCCTCATCCGCTCAACACCAAAATCCTTAGAATTTAGCACCGTGATGCAGTGTGAAACTTGCCCGTGCTGACCGATCTCGGTGGGCCTTCCACCATGTGTCGCAATGTTTACCTAGTTTCACCTCCTTTGTTTAGCTTAACTACTCTTGGCACACTCGGGGAGTCTGGGCCGATTTGGAGAGAGAAGCTATCTTTGTAACATTTAGTAATAAATATTAGATTTGAAAAATCTTCTAGTTGGGTGTACGATCTCGGCTTCTATAAAAATGAAGTATAAATTATGTGTGGAATCGTCGGAATAATTGGTAAATCTGCTGTTGCTGATCGTATAGTTGGGTCATTAAAATTACTAGAGTATAGGGGCTATGACTCTGCTGGTATCTCAGTTATTGATAATAAGGAAATTGCCGTGCGCAAGGTTGCAGGGAGGATAGACGTTTTGGTAAGCTTATTAGAAGAAAAACCAATTGAAGGATTTACCGGAATAGGGCATACAAGATGGGCGACCCATGGCGCACCAGAGGAAAGAAATGCTCATCCTTTTCAATCAGAAGGCATATCAATAGTGCATAATGGGATAATTGAAAACTATGCTACATTAAAAAGCAAACTAATTGCCGAAGGAACCGTTTTTGAGAGTGACACTGACACAGAGGTGTTATTGATGCTCATAAAAAAGCATTATAAGGCTGGTATGAGTCCTTATGATGCCGTATCTAGATCCTTTAAGCAGATTGAGGGTGCTTTTGCAGCAGCGGTTATATTTGCTGATCACCCTGATTTAATGATTGGAATTAGAAAAGGCGCTCCACTTGCAATTGGTATAGGTGATGGAGAGATGTATCTAGGGTCAGATGCTTTGGCTTTACATAATTTTACCACAAAAATACTTTATTTGGATGATGGTGAAATAGTAGAGATTTTTAAGAATAAATATCGAATAACGACCGTCAGTGGCAGGGAAGTGCATAGGGATGTTAAGAATGTTAATCTTGATCTAAGCTCCATTGAAAAAGGCGTTTTTGGCGACTTTATGTTAAAGGAGATATTTGAGCAATCATTTATAGCAGATAGGTTATTTAAAAAATATTGTAAGTTGGATTCTAACAATCATGCTATATTGGATTTTGCTCAATTTTCTGTAGACCTTAAAGATTGCAGTAGAATTTATATAATCGCATGTGGTAGTTCATATCACGCGGCTTTTGTTGCTAAGTATTGGTTTGAGGAATTTGCTAAGATTCCAGTGGAAATTGACTTTGCTTCTGAATTCAGATATAGGCACTCTGTTTTAGATGCAAATGGAATAGGTATCTTTATATCGCAGTCTGGTGAAACGGCTGATACATTGGCGGCTCTTAAGCATATGAAACTCAAAGGCTTGAAAACGCTAGCAATTGTGAATGTAGAAGAAAGTAGCATGGCGCACGAGGCAAATCATATCTTGCCTATTTTTGCTGGTTATGAAATTGGCGTTGCATCCACAAAGGCATTCGTGTCGCAGATGATTGTGCTTGCATTGCTGTGTTTGGATACGGCTCTGAAGAAAAACCTTATGACGCATGCAATGCTTAAAAAAACTCACCTATCTGACTTTGCAGATTTACCCACATTAATCGCACAAATTCTTGAAGAGTCTGCGCCGCAAATCAAGCAAATTGCAGATTCAATAAAAGATGCAAAAAGCATGATCTATATTGGTAGAGGCGCATCTTACCCTATAGCACTGGAAGGTGCTTTAAAAATAAAAGAGATTTCTTATATACATGCAGAAGCTATAGCAGCAGGTGAATTGAAACATGGTTCTATAGCGTTGATTGACGATAAAATGCCTGTAGTTGCAATTGCTCCTTATGATGAGCTCTTTGCCAAAACTGTATCTAACGTGCAGGAAATAAATGCGCGTCATGGTAAGATAATAGCTTTTACGGATGACTTGGGATTTAATGAGCTTAAAGATATATCTCAATTCGTGGTCAAACTTCCGCGTGCAAGCAAATTTATCGCGCCAATTATATATACCATAACTATGCAGCTGCTCGCTTACTATACCGCAACAGCCTTGGGCAGAGATGTTGATAAACCTAGAAATCTCGCTAAATCTGTTACTGTAGAGTAGACAAATTTGCGAATTAGTTTTACAATTTCGATTCAAAATCAGCCAACAAATCTGAATGCGCGAACATGAGTGAAATACTATCTATATTTCTGTTGCTATTCTGCTTTGGTTCAATACTACTGCTTTGGAAGCTGTGGCAGGAATTAGGGTTGTATTTATATAATATACTTGCGATTATCATCGCGAACATTCAAGTGTTGAAAGTATCGCCTTTTATAATAAGTAGTGAACCTATTGCACTTGGTACGGTTTTATTTGCAACTACCTTTACTGTTAGCGATATTTTAACCGAGCATTTCGGCCCTAAATCTGCGCAAATGGCTTTGAAGTTAAGTTTCACTGCGCAGGTGCTTATGACTGCTTTCATGATGATAACGCTTATCTATCCTAGTGCGGGCAGCGACATAAAGGGGTTGGGGGAAGACGGGTTGATAATAGACCCAGTGCAGTATGCCATGTTTATTCTTTTTATGCCGTCGGTGAGGCTCCTTGCAGCTAGCCTTATAGCATATTTTATCAGCCAGATGCTTGATATTTATCTATTCAAGTTAATTAAAGATTTAACCCATAAAAAATTTCTATGGCTAAGGTTTAATGTAGCTAACATGGTTTCTGGCCTGGTTGATAACATTATCTTTAGTGTTCTTGCATGGGTGTTGCTAAATCCCAATCCTGTAACCCTCCATACTTTAGTTTTTACATATATTTTGGGCACGTATGCTGCTCGTGTATTAGTAAGCATAACTTCAACTCCAGTAATATACTTAACCCACCGATTTAAAAGGTAATATGACATTTAGTTTTACTTATACAATTCCCCATTCACATAGTAAGGCGCGCTTAGGGGTTTTAACTACTCCGCATGGAACCATAAATACTCCAGCATTTATTTTTTGTGCTACTAAGGCGTCTATTAAAGGTGTGGATCCTGTGCAAATGAAGAAGGAGAAAACCCAGATAATCTTGTCTAATACCTACCACCTAATGCTGCAGCCGGGAGGTGAGGTTGTGGAAAATTCTGGAGGCCTACACAAATTTATGGGTTGGGATGGTCCAATGCTTACCGACTCTGGCGGATATCAGATTTTTAGCCTTGGGCATGGTTCGGTTTCTCAGGAGATAAAAGGGCGCCGTCAGGCCCAGGGGGAGCACCGTAAAAGCTTGGTTAAAATTACTGAAGATGGCGCCATGTTCCGCTCTTATACCGATGGTAATAAGCAGCTGCTTACGCCGGAGAGATCGATAAAAATTCAAAAGCAACTGGGTGCGGATTTAATCGTGGTGCTAGATGAATGCACGCCATATAACGTAACTAAAAACTATACCAGGCGTTCCATGGAGATGAGTCACAGATGGGCTATTAGATCGCTAAATGAATTTAACCGCATTACCAATGGGGAGCAAAGGCTTTATGGAATTGTGCAGGGTGGTGTGTATCAGGACCTCAGAAATGAGGGGATTGATTTCGTCAACTCTACTAAATTTTTTGGGCATGCAATTGGCGGATCTTTGGGTGCAACAAAGGAGCAAATGTATGAAATTGTCGGCTATACAGCTGCCCGTCTTTCTACAGACCGCCCGATTCATTTGCTTGGAATAGGGGGTATTAGAGATATCTTTTCTGGAGTTAAGCATGGGATTGATACGTTTGACTGCGTGCACCCCACACGCTTAGCCCGCCACGGTGGAGCTCTGGTAAAAGGCGGAAGTGATACTGGGCGTGAGCATATTAACTTAAGGAATAGTAAATATAAATTGGATAAGGAGCCAATAGAGCCTGGATGTGATTGCTCCACATGTAGCTCCTATAGCCGCTCATATTTGCATCACCTACTTAAAGCTCAGGAGTTGTTGGCTTTATCGCTTATTACCGTGCACAACGTGCGCTTTATGAATCGTTGCTTGGAGGCAATAAGAGAGGGTATAGCAAACGGTAACCTAGACGAAGTAGAGAAAGAGTGGGTGGTTTAGGTGGATGTTGGTGTATGCGGATCCATATCTACAAATGGCAAAAAAGATCAAAATTATTTTGCCCAAATCATAAATTTTAGCGAACTGTTGGAGGCTTAATACAACCATGCATAGAATTTCGCAAATAAAAGATGCAGTGAAAGCTGCTGCGGCCGTTTCCAAAGTTGGTGTTGAGATGTTTTTTAAGACCGGTTCAGGGTCGTATTCTGAGCATGATCAATTTATTGGTGTTAGTGTTCCTAGGTTGCGAAAAATTGCTAAAGATTTTAGCGATTTGCCTTTGGAGGAAATTAAGATCCTTATGGAATCTAAGATCAATGAGGAGCGGTTATTAGCGCTTATCATATTAGTAAATCAATATAAAAAAGCTACTGATGAAGTGAAATCTCAGATATACGCATTTTACGTAAATAATTTACGATGTGTGAATAATTGGAACCTTGTGGATGCTTCCGCTCATCATATAATGGGCGCGCATTTACATGGGGAGGATGTGGATGTTTTAATGAATCTTGCGCGATCTGAAATGCTATGGGAGCGAAGGGTGTCGATTGTTGCAACGTGGTATTTCATCCGTCAGGGTGATGTTGATCATACTTTTGCAATTGCCGAAATCCTTTTGCAAGATCATCATGACCTAATCCATAAAGCGACCGGCTGGATGTTGAGAGAGGCCGGCAAGCGTGATGTAGAAAAACTCATGGTATTCCTTGATAAAAATGCCGCAAAAATGCCAAGGACAATGCTTAGATACGCGATAGAGAAATTTGATGCAAACGTGCGTAGCGGATATTTACGTAATTAAGTCTTGAATATATTCATATTAAAGCACTTTTTTCTCTTCCCAAATTTTTCCAATACAAGCGCATCTGTCCATTTTAGAACGGGTTTTTGTATTATAACCGATTCAACTACAAAAAAGGCACAGTTTTTGCTTTAATTGTCATTCCGCACGCAGTTCAGGAATCTTAAGATCCCAAGCAATAGCGAGGATGACTAAGAGGTGGAGATTTGTTGTATTTTTCATAGCCATTTTATAAGGGTTTAGCTATAGTCATAAGCACTCAAGCGTAATTTTTTCGTGTTTTATTGCTAATTGCATAATTATCATGTAATA
>JAJTHY010000014.1 GCA_021298045.1 Candidatus Jidaibacter sp. | reverse complement strand
CTCCTTCGAAAAGATATGTGACAGTTGACAAGCCAATATGAGGATGTGGCCTTACATCTATACCGTGATGGGCTGCGAAATCGGCTGGTCCCATATGGTCAAAAAATATGAATGGCCCCACAGTACGGCGTTTAGCATATGGCAGAACTCTGCGAACAGAAAAACCTCCTAAGTCCTTTTCGCGTGGCGTGATGGTTAGGTCAATTAACGTCATATGCTTATCCTAGTTTCTAAATGCAGAATAACACATAGCTCCTTCTTTTCAATAAAGTTAGCTTATTCACTTTAATAATGTACCTTGCATAAGTAGTAATGGATTTAAAGTAGTACGCAAGATGTTCTCCTCACCTTTGATTTTCTTCAATATTCCTTGTTTGCTCCTTACTAACATAAGATTCTGAAATTAAAGATTGCAAAGGAAGGGTCTTAGAAAGTTCTTCATAGAATTTATTTTTCTGCTCTTGAAGTAACAATATATCTGTATTATCTGGCCCATAAAAATAACGATATGAAAAGCTAAGTATAGAACCTTCTTTAGAGTTATTAGCTTGTATTTGTTTTTCAGCCTTTTGAAAAAATTCTTCTACGCAATATAGTTTTAATGGCAGTGTAGTTTTTTTTGCATAAACTTTTAAAATAGGACTTGCCTTAAATTCACTAGCGCCCTTGATGCTAAAAAATTCTTCCAAATCGCTTGAACAAATTTCAAGAATTTCCTTATTATTTTTATCAGCTAATTTTTTCTCAAGAGGGTTTAGCAACTTTTCATTTATCGTATTTTCTAATTTTATAAGTTGCTCTGTTGTGTCTTTCATGGCCTGAATTTTAGGGCGTAAAACCCCACGAGCTCGCTCTAACATTCTAAAATAATCTAATATTCCTTCAAGGTCATTGGTCTTATAATTTAGGTTAGCACCTGTTAAAAATAAAGTGATCAAAAAGGGTTTTGAATCCTGATTGAATGCTTCATATCTAAGCATTGCAATGGTGGGGGGGGATTTATCGCTTTTACAATAATTTACATCAGCTCCATGCTGTAGAAGCAAGAAAGCTTGCTCATATTTTTTGTCTTGAAGAAATTTAGTTAAAGGATATTCTTGGTCTGACTTTTGTGGAATTACGCTAGCGCCATTTTCCAGCAAAAATTTTACGTCATCGGGGGTGTTTGCAAAATATAAAAGATTATTTGTAGTAAACAAAGTGATTCTACAATTTATATCCGCACCTTTTGCTAATAATTGTTTGAAATATTTTTTATTCCAATGCAAAAGACTAATTAATGGGTGAGTCTCAGAACCATTTATATAAACTTTATCATGGTCATAATAATCGAGGTTAGCTAATACTGCATCAATTATCATCTCATCTTTTGTTGCACAAGCTGCAGCTAAAGTATTCCCTGAATATTTACCAATATTGTTATTTATATCAGCTCCTTTTTCCAATAATAGCCGAGCTATTTTTTTGTATGTATCTCGATTTGCATAATTCCCTTTACTTTCTTTATTATAGAATCCTGAAGATAACGCTAAAGCTCTATACAAAGCTGAATTCTTATAGTCATTAGAAATAGCTCCTAATAATATCTCTATGCCGTAAAGGGAGTTAACATTAGCTCCTTTATCGAGTAGTTCTGCAACAATATCTATATAGCCTTGTTCGATTGCATATAAAAGCGAATAATCTGCTCCTTTTTCCTCACCCAATATATTAGCTCCCTGACTTAATAAAGACTTCGCTATTTCATACTTTCCATATTTTAGAGCATACTCTAAAATTGATCTGTGCCTTACAAATCCTTGCAAGTCAATCTCAGGGTTTTTGGCTAATATTTTGTCCAAAATTTCTGGTTTGCACCATTCTAATGCCTTATGAAAAACAGTTTTTCCATCATGGGTTTTAGCATTGATATCTGCACCGTTTTTTAATAAAAACTCAAAAATTTTTTCGTTAAAATTTGACATTAAAGCTATTAAAGGTGTTTCGCCGAAATACCTTTTGCAATTTATATCAACACCGTCTTTAAATAACCTTTTAATAAGCTCTAAATTATTTTTTTCAACAGCATAAAAAAATTGCTTCTCTAAAGCTAAATTTTTTAAATCCTTTAAAGTTTTAAGCTCTTCGTTACCTTCAGCTAATGATCTCTCATATTCTTCAGCCTGCTGCAAAATCAGTTGAACAGCCAAGGAATTATCTTTGAAATAATTATTGTAATTTTTAGGATCAGTTATAAAACCCAGAAAATAAATAGGATCATTAATTTGCTTTAATATTTCGGATATTGTCTTAATACCTAATTCCATAATTTTATTAGCAATACGGTTAGATTTATAATCAGCTTTATTTGCCAGAAGAAACTCTGTAATTTTAAGATTACGGGCTGCAGATTCTTGCTGATTTTCCCGTTCAGCTACTTTAAGTTTATAAAGCACTTTTTCTAAAGGCGTATTGGAATAAGAGTTAGGATCCAAATTATTCTTAGCATTAACGTCTGCGCCATTTTTAACAAGTATTTCAACCGCTTCTAGAGATTCTTGTCTTATTGCTTCGAATAATACCGTTTCATCGTTTGTGAACTTCTGATGAACATCTGCCCCTTTTTTAACTAGTAATTCTATAGCTGCAAGATTTTTAGAGTTTACAGCCTCAAAAAGCAATGTTTTGCCATTTGGAAGTGGTTTATTAACATCAACTCCATTCTTTATTAGCGAGTCTAAAGCAGCTTCATTGTTAGCCTCAACAGCTATTGAAATTGGCAACTTACCATTTGTGAGAGGGGAGTTTACGTTTACACCTAACTCTATGAGTTTACTTATTAATACAGTATCACCGAAATGGATTGCGTTTATCAAGAAGAACTCCTTACGTTCCCCTAATGATATTTTTTCTTCTTGTGCCCACTGAGATATAACTTTAAATTCATCTTCTTCTAAATCCCTTTTCATCAAAAGATCTAGTATCTCTTCGTGATTAAATATATTATTGGAAAGCGCATATTCAATTGCCATGATTGAATCGGTGCCTTCTTTTTGAACTTTTAGATTGTTCTCTATTAAACCCTGAACGGTGGGCTTTAATTGCCCTAGCGTTTCAAATTTTTGTAAAGTCTCCAAGCTTACTTCTTGATTGCCATCTGCATCAAGCTCATTTTCCAATTCTATTTTACGTTTAAGTAAATCTATATCTTCCGCTTGAATTACTTCTTTTTCATTGAGATAAATAATGGCAGCAGTTTTTAGGGTTTCAAAGGCATTGCGTTTGTAATTTTGAGACTCATAATCTGTCACTTTTATAATCGCTTGATGGTGAAAGTTATCTTTCAAGAATGAGGTTTTCTCTAGACCCAAGTTTTCAAATACTTCCAAGACTTGCTGTTGAATTGCATTTCGATCTTGCGTTATTTTGTTAAAATCTTCGCCAAAAAATGGGAGATTAGTGATCATTGACTCAACTATCATGCTAAGCAAACTATCGAAAACTTCAGGATTTTGAAGCTCTTGATTTAACTTTGCAGTAAGTTTTTCTATATCTTGCATTAAATCCGAATTAAATTTTTGCACAGCCCTAAGGTCATATTCACTCATATCATCACTTATTTCTTTAAAGCCAAACATGAATTGGTCTTCATCTTTGGTCTTTTTTTGCAATCCAAACTCATCGGCAATTAAATTAACCATTGATGTAATATTATGTACCTCTTGCCCAGCCCATTCTCTACTAATAATATTAGTTTGAAATTGATTGTTCTTAATCATTTCTATAATAATTTGCTCAACTATTTGCCTTTTTTGTAAAGCTAAATATGATTCAATGCCTTGCTCACCCAGGGTAATTTCCTGCAAAATCTTTTGCAAATTAGTTAATGTGCCAGGTCCGCATATAAAATCCTTATTTTTATATTTAATAGCAAGCTTTTTTTGGTCATTACCAGATTTGCTTAAAACAACAAAGAAAATTGATTCTACAGTATCTTTAATTTGGTTTAAAACATATTCATTATCGCCTGTGTTACTTATAAACTTACCCATAAGATTAGGGAATTTAGTAAAGCCAAATTCTTGCATCTTTGCGCAAATAGCTTTCATCTGGTTAATGGTCTGCTCTTTATTTTCTTTATTATCCGCTTCTAGTTCTGCCAATTCTCCCTCAGTGAGTTCTTGCGAAGGCTCTGGCTTTTTTATTGATAGGTATACTGGTTGGGATGCGCAATTATGTTCCTGATAAAAATCTGAGAGAATTTTAGTTTTAAGCTCTGGGTTGATCTCAAATTTTTGTTCTATAAAGTCCTCTTTTAATTTTTCTAAATTGACTTTCATAATTGCTTTACTTAATAGAATTGCTTATATCTCTTTTATTATACAATTTAAAGGTTAAGGAAATATTAATAATTTAAAATTAAAAATTATGCATAAATACCTGCACTAAAAGGGAGGTGGGATGTTCTATACTATTTTGTAAGATAACCATAAAACCCTTCCATACCTAAGTTATTGATTTGGCAGATTTGTATTGATTTAATACCTTCTAAATCTGAATCATTTAATGTAATGCTGGGTGTTGAGGTTTTAAGAACTTTAGTTTCCGTTCCCGATATCAGTTTTATTAAATATTGTTCTTGGCGCTCTTCTAGCGGTATGTCCGTATAGTCTAATAAATTAATGTGAATACGGTTTTGTCTTATCCAAGAGAGCTGATTGCCAGAAAGTGATATGCCAACTGGGGCAAAATTTCTTAAACAATTTCTTTGATAGTTAAACTCTATTTCTGTTGAGCTTCCTAGAGTTAAGCTATTAGTTACTGATTTTATATACATATGTTTTGGGCTATTACTTGGGATGGTTACCTTTTTTAATGCATCATCAATCAAAACAAAAAGATCGCCTTCACTGTGTGTATCAAGCTTATCACTTGTAGAATATAAACCTCTGTATAGCGTGCTTATTTCATATTGATTTTCACCAATTAATTTTGCGTTTTGAAACTGTAATAACTCATCTCCAATGAGACAAAGGTTGGCGCCGCATGAAATGTTGTAAGGGGATACAGAGCATAACTCACCATGCTGTAAGTTTATTATCACTTTACTATCATAGTCGATTAGTGCAGGGTTATGATTGGGTAGTTTGGTAATTGCAAATCCAGATGTGGCTAAAGAATCCAGATAAGTGAATTCCTCATAGGCTGAGCCGCTAATGCCTGAGGTGAAAACTGTAGCTCCGGTCCAGTTTTCAGTTTTGGCAATTGCACCCATTAAAACATAGCTTTCATCTAAATTGAATTTTGGTAAATATGGAATATCCAAAATTACAAGTTCAGTCTCGCTTACAGGAACAAATTCTGAAACTGCTTGGGTTAATAAGTTGGATGTGTCCAATGATCTTCGAAATTCTTTATAAGCAATGCCTTCCACTTTAACTAAATTATTTTTGCCAATTTTTACGCTGATTGCTTTCACGCAGTGAATTTGGTTTCTGTAACTAATATTTATAATATCACCCGGAGTTAGATCTAAGTATTTAGGAGGGAGAAAAAAGCTATATCTGTTGCGGCTTGACCAAAAATTATGGATGCAATTTTCAGCAATAAGCCTTGCACCAGCTTGATCGAGCGCAAGTGGTAAATCTAAGCAAATTACCTCCTTGCTCATAGTGTTTATGTGCTGAGCATGCCGATTGGAGATTCGATAGTTTTTGTTTATATCCATATAATTAACATCAACTTTACATGGCATTTCTGCTTCTTGAGTTCTGCTAATCGAAATCGTTGGTGTATTGTCAACCTTTGCTAGATCTTGGTACGAAACATCAATCGCATTGAGCATGCTGGAGTGGCAAAAATATATTTTGCCATTTTTCTCTACAGTATCAAATTGGTAAGCTTTCTGCAAAATGGTGATAATATTTTTGATAGAAGTTTGCGAGTCTAATATCAGACCGGCCATACTTTCATGAGTTATGCTGCAGGAGGCCATATCTTTGCAGATGCCAGCTTTTGCCGCTAGCTCTTCTAAAACCCCTGCAAGTGTCGAATGGCTAATTTTTCCTTGAACCCAATGACCCTTTTGCCAAGAGCCACCATCGGACCATATTCTGGAAAGATCTGGCCAATAAGGATATGGCCTTGCATCCCAACACCAAAGAAATTTGTTTTCAATCATGTCTGAATTTTGCCATTGAAGTTCGGTTGCAATAATGGCGGTCGTTTGGGCTTTGAAATCCACAATTCCTTGAGAATATCTTGGATAATTTGCAACTGTAGCGCATGGGTCGTAAAACACATTCGGTTCGTTGGTGCAGCAATCTACCGAAGGAAAACCATATTCAGTAAACCATATTTTCTTAGATTTTGGCACCCATTCAGTTGTAGAGCCATCTGGATTAACATGTTTATTTTCCCACCACCATCGCAAATTTTTCCAGGCATATGGGGAGTCAAGCGGTTTGGCTACAGTGCGCTCTTCATCTTCATAATAAAAATTATATCCCTCGCCAGATTCCCAACCCTGTTTGATTGCATTGATATCATATATAGAATTGCGGGAATTAGATAATGGGAAATATGCATCTATGCCAATTACATCTAAATCTTGGCTGGCCCATAGAGGGTCCATATGGTACCATCCGCCAGGGGCGTGATGATATTCGCTCCAATCCGCCGCATAAGTTAGAATGGTTTGAGGGTCTACAATACCTCTGCAAATTTTAGCTAGTTTCACCAATTCATGTACTGCTGGAAAAGAATTGCCTTGGGCTTGGATTGCAGTTAGCTTTTTGAATTCAGAACCAATTATCAGTGCATCTACTTTGCCTTTCAACAAATGGCAGTAATGAATTATGAATTTATTATATCTAGCGAAAAAAGTTTCAACATCTGCAGGGGCGCCGGTTAGATCGCCGCGCCATGGTTTATTCGGCAAATCCATAAACACCATGGGATAAAGAGCTACTTTATATCCACGGGCTTTTAGCTCGTCGACAAATCTTACTATACTGACATCATTAATTGTGCCACCATAGTTTGGCCTGTTATTAGTGCGACTTATTTGATGAGCATTTTGACGGTTAAATCCGGCAACAGTCCATGTATCAGGAGAGTTTTGGGTGGAAGGATCACTATATTCAACGCCTGGAAGAACTTGGCAGTCTTTTATGTCAAGCGAAGTGCCAAACCAATTTATTACGACCGAAACCCACTCAATATTTGGCAGCTCGTTTTTTAGTTGATCTAGCGCGAGCATAGCATTTGTTTTGCCAGCATTAGTATTGTGGTTTAGACTTATAGATTTACCAAGCTGGCACCACTTGTTTTTTGTTAAAGATCCAACTGACTTGAACTGAGTCACAGTATCATAAACATATTCGCCCCCACCTGGGATCATAACAATTGATTTTATTAGTTTATCTGGTGTATTTTCAGTTTGGGATGAAACTTTTTTTCGCACCTCAAAATTAAAATTGGGTAGCTGATTGCCAAATTCTGCGAGCGGTAAGTCTTCAAATACCAGGTAAGCTTGCCCCCTAAAGGCAGGTGTTTTTCCAGATCCTTCAAAGCTTTCTATGAGAGGATCGGGTAGTTGAGTTTCGCTTCCTTTGTAAATGCGAATTGTATAAGAGGATAAATTAATCTGCTCATTACCTGCGTAGATGCGAAGTATTTCATCTATTTCTCCTTCGCAAATAGATACAGCAAACGATGCAAAATAGGAATATTCGGTATGAGTATGCCGTATACGGGCGCCTTTACCACCGGCTTTGCGGACAATAGTAGAAGCTTTTTCTTTAAGAGGTCTAGCCCAAATTATATTGCCTGCAGTACGGATAACCCCAAACAAAATTGGTATTGTCACGCCATAAGATGCGGTTTGTATGGAGAGATCTTTAAGTCTTGGACCGCTTGAGTGACTACCCAGGGAGTTACCAAATAGTTTGTTGTCGATAAATCTGCCGGCGGTTGCTCCAATTAATTGTCCAGCAGCTGACCCTATAGATCCGCCAATAACACTGCCGGCTGCTGCTCCAATAGAGCTGAGTACAATAGATGCCATGATTTTGCTCCTTATGCCAGTTTGTATATTTGCTTAATTCTTTTTATGTAGTCTTCGTTTAAAACATGTTCTACAACCATTGATCTGCGTATATCGGCATGGATTATGTTAAAAGATCCATATGCATTATCGCTGATAATCGCTAAATGCGATGGGTTGCTATCAAACTCCATTAAAACTAATGATCCTAATTCTAAAGCATTTAGCTTGGTTAAATTTACGTTTAAGATTTGCTCTAGGTTTTTTCCATCTGCTATTATGTGGTAGTTGGTTCTATCTAAATTTGTAATTAGTTCGCCGGTTAATGTTTTTAGATTACATTCTTTTGCTACACCCATAATTAGGCCAAGGCAGTCACACCCTATACCGATTAATCGCCCTTGATGTTTGAAAGGTGTGGCTAGCCATTTTCTTGCTGAAAAAATGATTGTTTTATTCATCGCAGTTTAAGTTTTAATATGATATTTTGTGAATTATAGAATAGGAGTTATGTTGAGTGGAAGTTAGCCATGAAAATAAATGGTAATCAATTAGAGGCTTGGATTAAGAGCAATGGCATAAGCGCCTTATTATTTGCCCTTGTTTATGGCCCAGATGAAGGAGGGGCGGATATAAATGCTGCAAGAATTGCTCAAGAATTTGCTAAGACCTCCGCGTCGGAAATCAGCAAAATAGACTTTAAAGAAATAAAAGATGACCCTTCTATGCTTGTAACAAGGCTTAATAGTGTTTCTCTTTTTGGTGATATCACAATTCTAATCATTGAAAATTGCCCACAAACTTTACCAAAACAAATGTTAGAGTTTTTGAATAAGGCTAGCTTTAGTGGCAAGTTGATATTAAAAGCTGGGGAATTAAGACCCACTTCAAACTTGCGTAAACTTGCAGAAAACTCAGAAAAAGCCTTGAGTATAGCTTGTTATAAGGATGACCAACGCCAAATAGAAGTATATGTTCGTACATTCCTGCAGGAGAGGGGGGCTAAGTTTGATTCCGCTGTTATCTCTATTCTTGCGCAAGTATTGCCCGCAAATAAGCTGGTAATTGCATCAGAATTAGAAAAATTAATTACTTATAAATCTGGTGAGCAAATAACAATTTCCGATGTGCAAGATGTTATTTCAGATTCTCAAGAGGCTGCGCTTGATGATTTATGCGTATACTTTGCTTTAGGGCAGAAGCCCCAAATACTTAAAGTGCTGGAAAGGGCAATAAATACTGATACCAGTTTTATGTTGATATTGCGAGTTTTACAACGTTATTTGTCCAGGGTGTTAGAGGTGTTGTCTCATAAAGAAACTGGCTTGAGTGTTGATTCAGCGGTACTTAAACTTGCTCCACCAGTATTCTTCAAGCAAAAGGATAATTTAATCCGTGTGTGTAAAGCATTGGATCAGCAAAAGGTGCTTGCAATGATGCAAGATTTAGTGAAACTGGAGCTTGAATGCAAACGCTTACCGGTTGATCAATACATGTTGATTAGTACATATTTAACTTTTGGTAAAAAATGAAGAAATTAATAATTGCAAATTGGAAGATGGCACTTGGTATTAACGAAAGTGTGACGTTAGCGCGTGATATAGCTAACCTCGCATTCGATTGCGAATTAGTTATTTGCCCTTCGCATCCATATCTATTCTCAGTGAAGGAAGCTATATCCAAAGGTAAAGCAAAGCTTGGAGCCCAAGATTGTGCAAATCGGAATGTATCAGCTTTTACAGGGGGAGTCAGTGCTTTTCAATTAAAAGAGTTGGGTTGTGAGTATGCAATAGTTGGGCATTCAGAGCGTAGAATTTATGCTCACGAAACGGCTCAAGAAATCCATGATAAAATCAAGAATTTATTAGAAGCGGGCATAACACCAATTTTGTGTTTAGGGGAAGACATAATAAGTTATAAAGCGAAAGAGACAAAAGAAGTGATATCCATGCAATTGGATGAAATTGGCTTTGAAATAGATTGGAGTAAAGTTATTGTTGCATATGAGCCAATTTGGGCGATTGGCACTGGTAAAGTTCCTACAAATGATGAGATAGAATCAGTTGCTAAGATCATAGCAGATAGAGTAAACCCTATGGGAATTATATATGGTGGTTCAGTCAATGCTGAAAATATTGCGCAGCTTTCTGCTATTAATCATATAAAAGGGTTTTTAATTGGATCTGCCAGCACTAAGCTT